>NZ_JBIWEY010000007.1:0-146086 GCF_044762775.1 Lysinibacillus sp. NPDC096418 | reverse complement strand
TCGCTGTCCGTCAGACTTCATGGAACCGCCGTATACGGATCCGTACGTACGGTGGTGTGAGAGGACGGGAGTTAGTCGCTCCCTCCTACTCGATTTTTTTCAAAAATAGTTGTTGAGGATTTCCACACAATTTCTGACATGAAGAAGCACAGATTCTACAATCTATAGACACGTGAATTGTATAAAACAAGTAATAGAATAGAGAACTATGCATATGAATATCGGAAAAGTAAGTGTTAAAGTGCACTATAAGATTCGATAATTAACCTCAAGAAATCCTCTCTTTCGTTAATACAAATTTGAACAAAGTATTTCATATATAAAAGATGTATGTTTTCTGGCGGTTTTTTTCATGGTGAATCCGATTCTATTCCTCTAAGATGAGGGTAGATGGGGGAAATCGACATGAATTTACAAGAGGTCCAGCGTTACTTATCACTTTATCAATTGGAAAAAAACGAATCAGAAGCTTGGCTAACAAATAGATTGCACGAAATAAAAGCAGTGGGAGAATATATACCGACTACTGAGGAATTAACATTTGGTGCACAAGTGGCGTGGCGTAATAGCAATAAGTGCATCGGGCGCTTATTTTGGCAGTCGCTTCATGTTGTGGATGCACGAGATACTTTGGATGAGCAGGCTATTTTTGAAAAGCTGCTTATGCATATTCAATTTGCAACTAATAATGGTAAAATTCGTCCTACCATCACTGTTTTTGCACCAGGACGAGTACGTATTTGGAATCATCAACTTATACGGTATGCTGGTTATGAAACGGCAGAGGGCATTGTGGGTGACCCACATTCCGTGTCATTTACAAAGATTTGCGAGTCACTAGGGTGGAAAGGTGAAGGGACAGCGTTTGATGTGTTACCTCTTGTTGTACAGGTGGATGAGCGTTCGCCACAAGTGTTTTCAATTCCACAGGAGTCCATATTAGAAGTGCCAATTCGTCATCCTGAGCGTGAGGAAGTTGATGCACTGGGTATGAAATGGTATGCAGTGCCGATTATTTCGAGCATGCGCATCCAAATGGCGGGTATCGATTTTCAGGCAGCACCTTTTAATGGTTGGTATATGGGTACAGAAATAGGTGCACGCAATTTAGCCGATCATGACCGCTACGATATACTTCCAGCTATAGCTAACATTTTCGGGCTTGATACAACAAAGCAAGCATCACTTTGGAAAGACCGTGCACTTGTAGAGCTTAACATTGCCGTGTTGCATTCCTTTAAAGAAGACGGTGTGAGCATTGTCGATCACCACACAGCAGCACAGCAATTTAAGCTATTTGAGGAGGCTGAGGCTACTGCAGGGCGTGAATTTACTGGGAACTGGAGTTGGCTTATTCCACCGTTATCGCCAGCAGCAACGCATATTTTTCACAAACCGTATGTGAATGTGTACAACACACCAAATTATTTCTACCAAAAGCCACCCTATTAAGTAAAAAAGGCATCTCATCGTAATATAGATGAGATGCCTTTTTATAACTAACTAATTCACATATTCATTTTTGGAAGCCCTCATAGCACTTGCAAATAGTAATAACACCACAACAATAAATAGCCAGCCTGCAATGTCCCAGCCGCCGAGTAGATCGTGTAAATAGCCAAATAATATAGGACCAGAGGCAGCAAGTAAATAGCCGGCAGACTGTGCAAAGCCTGATAAATCAGCAGCTTCGTAGGCTGTACGCGTTCGTAATGTAAATAACATCATAGCCAGTGCGAACGAAGCACCGCCAGCTAGTCCTAAAAATACCATCCAAAGAACAGCCAAACTTGTCCACTCCATGACTAGACCGATAAAGCCAATTAAATAAAACGCTGTAAAAATTATTACGAGTGGGCGTTGAGATTTCATTTTACTAGCGAAAATAGGTGTAAGAATAGCCATTGGAATTTGTGAGAACTGCATTGCTGAGAACATCCATCCAGCACGCTCTGCTGGTAAGCCTTGAGCTATATAGATTTCAGGAATCCAAGCAGCAGTTGTGTAAAATAGTAGAGATTGTAAGCCCATGGCGCCAGTTACTGCCCAAGTTACTGGGGATTTCCACAATGGGATACGAGCGTTCGTAGTAGCAACAGTGGATTCAGGATTATTGAACTTCAATTGTGGAATCCAAATAAGTATTGTGATGACAACAAGGACAATAGATAGTGCGAGCGCTCCTTGCCAGCCAAATGATGAATTAGCAATCGGATAACTAATACCCGCTCCAATACCTGCGGAAAGGTTCATTGACATTGTGAAGCAAGCCATTAGTAAACCGACGTGATAAGGAAATTTCAATTTTAGAAGGCCTGGAATTAGTACATTCCCAAAAGAGATTGCAACGCCAATAAGTATCGTTCCGAATACAAGTAATTCCGTTGTACCAAGTGAGCGCAATACGATACCAAGCGCCAGCAAAATTGTTGATAATAGTAATGTTAATTCTAGTCCAAGTTTGCGTGCCACAACAGGTGCAAATGGTGACACCACTGCAAAGGCCAGCAATGGGATGGTCGTTAAAAAGCCTGCCAATACATTAGATATACCAAGTCCTTCGCGAATGAAGGAAATTGATGGACCAACGGCAGTTAGTGGCATACGTAAAGTAGAGGCTATAAATATAATACCAATGACAAGTAATAATGTCGTACCTGTCCAGCTTATTTTTTTACTAGAATAAGTAGAGTGTTCATGAGTCGTCAAAGTTAAGACCTCCTGAATTAAAAGTTATAATTCGAATCACTATATCATTTTATCATACTAAAAAAAATGGTAGAAAGTTCACAAAATACTGAATATTATTATGTGCATTGAAATGTATATTGGTATATGTTAAGATTTATACATCATAAATTTAATAAATTAATGCCTCATGTTTGTATTGAGGTAGAGGTCGCGTTATTTAAGAGTATGCTAATGGAAATGACAAGCATTAATGAAATTAGCTGAAAGGAAATATCGCCGAAGTGTGAAGGGACTTGAAAACTTCATGCTGGGGCTGTCTCCGAAAGGAACAGAACTGTCACGTTTTGATCGACGTGTTGTGCTATCGAGTTTTAAAGAACAGAGGAATTCTACTTAGCCATCGCATCGTGTTGTGATGGTGTTTTTTTGCCTCTAAAAAGGAAGGAAGCAAATAACGTGAGTGAGATAAAAGTAAATCAGTTAGGGAATAAAGCTCCGAAACTGAAAAAAGAATTGAAAAGTCGTCATATCACTATGATTTCTCTTGGTGGAACAATTGGTACAGGGCTATTTTTAGCAAGTGGTGGTGCAATAGCTCAGGCAGGTCCTGGGGGTGCGCTACTAGCCTATGCATTAATCGGGGTCATGGTGTACTTCTTAATGACAAGTCTAGGTGAGATGGCCGCATATATGCCATCCTCGGGTTCATTTAGTACGTATGCTACAAAATTTGTCGATCCAGCATTGGGCTTCGCACTTGGCTGGAACTACTGGTATAACTGGGCAATTACAATTGCAGCAGAAATTGCAGCTGTATCGCTTATTATGAAATATTGGTTCCCAGATAGCTCTTCTGCATTATGGACAGTCATGTTCATTGCAATTGTTTTAACATTTAACTTATTATCTGTAAAAAGCTATGGTGAAAGTGAATATTGGTTTTCGATGATTAAAGTCGCAACGGTAATAGTATTCATCATCGTCAGCATACTAATGATTTTCGGTATTTTAGGTGGACAAGCTCCGGTAGGCTTTACGAATTTCTTCATTAGTGATGGGCCGTTCCATGGTGGTTTCTTAGCGACATTCGGTATCTTCTTGGCAGCAGGTTTCTCGTTCCAAGGGACAGAATTATTAGGGGTTACGGCTGGTGAAACAGATGACCCAGGTAAAAACATTCCAAAGGCTGTAAAATCAGTTTTCTGGCGTATTATTTTATTCTATATTTTAGCGATTGCTGCAATCGGGATGTTGATTCCATTTACAGATGAGCGTTTACTATCTGAAGATATTGCTGTATCACCGTTTACATTAGTATTCGACCGCTTAGGTATTGCTTTCGCCGCTTCATTTATGAATGCGATTATTTTAACGGCGATGCTTTCGGCAGGTAACTCAGGGCTTTACGCAGCGTCACGTATGCTATGGAATCTTGCAGTAGATGGGCATGCACCGAAAATTTTCATGAAACTTAGCCGTCGTGGTATTCCTATTTATGCGTTACTAGTGACATTAGCAGTAGGAAGTTTAGCGTTTCTTGCCTCATTCTTTGGTGATGGCGTTGTCTATATGTGGTTACTGAACGCTTCTGGTATGTCAGGCTTCATTGCATGGCTTGGAATTGCGATAAGTCACTATCGTTTCCGTAAAGCATTTGAGGCACAAGGTTTGGATCTAAAATTACTGCCGTATAAATCGAAATTATTCCCGTTTGGTCCGTTATTCGCCTTTACGGTATGTATGATTGTTGTTTTAGGTCAGAACTACACAGCCTTTGTGGGAGGAACAATTGACTGGTATGGTGTGCTTGTATCATACATTGGTATTCCACTGTTTTTAGCGCTTTGGTTTGGCTATAAAATAAAAAATAAAACAAAAATTGTTCCACTGAAAAATTGTGATTTAACTGTGGAGAAATAAAGAGAACGAGGTGCACCTACGCACCTCGTTTTTTATTGTTAAGGAAACTATAGATTTTTTATTTTTGGATAACCTAGGGCATTGTCGCCGTCTAGGCTAAAGCACTACATCCTCGAGCGAAAGTGGTGAAGCGTTTACTTTCGCAAGTAGCTGTCGGATGTAAACGAGCGCTTTAGCGCATTTGTTATGCAAAAATCGTCTGCCAAAGCAGATAAATATTCAAGCTAACAACAATTGCTACGACAATCCAGCCGAGAATGGAAGTGATTTTATGATTCACTAGGCCACCCATAATTTCTTTTTTACTCGTAAACATGACAAGGGGGACAAGAGCAAAGGCTATCCCGAATGACAAGATCACTTGACTTAAGACAAGTGCATGAGTTGCATTTACACCAGATGCAATTATGGCAAGTGGTGGAATCATTGTAATGGCACGACGTAAATAAAGTGGAATTCGTCTTCTGATAAATCCCTGCATGACAACATCTCCAGCTAGCGTACCCACAGAAGAACTTGCCAAACCAGCGATCAGTAGCCCGAGTCCAAATGAAATAGCAGCCATCGGACCTAGTGCATCACGTAGTCCATTAAATGCTACGTCTAAATCTTCTACCACAAGCCCCTGTGTATGGAACACTGCCGCAGCAATGATGAGCATACTCATATTGATGGCACCTGCAATAATCATAGCTACTACGATATCGATAAACTCAAAGCGGAATATACGGCGTTTTTCACTTTCATTACGTCCGACAATCCGACTTTGTGTTAAAGAGGAATGTAAGTAAATAGCATGAGGCATTACTGTTGCCCCTAAAATTCCTGTAGCAAGTAATAGTGAATCTACTCCTTCGAATTGAGGTGTTAACATTCCCATAGCCACGCCGCCCCAGTCAGGCTGTGCTAAAAAAGTTTGAAATGCAAACGCCATTACCACAATGAGTACCATGCCCGAAATGCCAGCTTCAAAGGCACGAAAACCACGTCGTTGTAATTCTAAAATAGCAAATGAGCCAACCGCGGTAATGAGAGCAGCAGGAAGCATTGGGATGTTAAATAGCAAGTATAGACCAAGTGCTGCACCGATAAATTCAGCAAGATCGGTTGCAATGATGACGAGCTCAGCTTGAATCCATAAAAAGATAGATGTTTTTTTAGAGAAGTTTTCCCGTGAGATTTCTGGCAAGTTTTTACCTGTCGCAATACCGAGTTTAGCTGATAAGGATTGAATGAGCACCGCCATTAAATTTGAAAAAGCAATAACCCATAAAAGTAAATAGCCGTACTGTGAACCAGCAGTAATATTCGTTGCGAAGTTGCCCGGATCTATATAGGCAACTGCTGCGATAAAAGCTGGGCCAAGAAAAGGTAAAATACGTCGCCAACCTTTTACATCCCCATCCAAAACTGCCTCTGCTGTTGTCTTTGTAATTTTTTTATAAACCATAATGTGCCCCCATTCTTTATTAAAAGTATCGTTATCGAAAAAATGTTTCTCTAAGGAAAGTTTAGTTATATTTTATGGCTACTTTTTTGAAAAATACAGTTATTTGCCTAAATACTAAAATAAATAAAATCTACAGTAAATGAAGGCATACTTGCAGAGCTAGTCTAGATACAACTTATTTCTAATCATTTTCTAATTAGACTTTCACCCCCCGCATCGTTTACGATTAAAAAAAACTTGAGGAATGACGCCATATGACGAATCGGATTTTAATTATAGAAGATGAAGAAAGTATTGCACGTGTATTACAGCTGGAGTTGCAATTTGAGGGGTATGAAGCAGAGATGGCGCACACTGGGACGGATGGATTGCTGAAATATCGGGAACAAAATTGGGACTTGGTGTTACTTGATATTATGCTACCTGAAATGAGTGGGTTAGATGTGTTAAAACGTATTCGTGCAACGGAATCGTATACCCCTGTCATTATGTTGACGGCAAAGGGGGAGGTAGAAGATAAGGTCAAGGGTCTCGATCTCGGCGCAAACGACTATATGACAAAGCCTTTTGAAATTGAAGAGTTGCTGGCAAGAATTCGCACAGCACTAAGGTTTTCAAAGCGACCCATCGAGCAAGAACCACAGACTACTTTCGGACAATTATCAATTAATGAACAAACGCGTGATGTTTTATATTTCGGGGAGCATGTGTATTTGACTCCGCGGGAATACGAGCTTTTGCTTTACTTACTGAGGCATCCAAAGCAGGTACTAACACGAGAGCAAATTTTAGAAGCGGTGTGGGGCTATAATTACTATGGTGATACGAATGTTGTTGATGTATATATCCGTTATGTTCGTCAAAAACTTGAGGCGGCGAACAACACGCCAATTATTCAGACGGTTCGTGGCGTTGGGTACGTCTTAAAGGGGTCAGCGAATGAAGCTTAAAACCAAAATTCATTTGCTAACGACTTTGCTCATGCTAGTGATTTTAGTGGCGACGAATATTGGCGTATATTTTTTGTATGAAGAGCTTGCGTACGATACCGAATATAAGCAGTTGCAACATCGTGGGGATGAACTAAGTACGGCGCTTAGCAAGCTGGAGGTACAGACGAATATACAGCAGGTAATTCGTGCGTACATGCCAACGGATGGAGCAGTTCATGTTTATGATGAAAGGCAGAACTTGAAAATGAAGGTACAGGCGACCCTTGATATGCAAGATGCGAAATATATTACATTCGAGATGCCGGCAATTTGGCCTGATGGGACGGTTGTAGAAATTGAACTAGTTCAGTCAATGGAAGAAGTAATGAGGACAATGAGTTTGCTGAAAATTATTTTAATACTGGTGACGCTTTTGGCAGCAATTCCTATCCTTTTAGCCAGCCTCGCATTAAGTCGCCTCATTCTACAGCCACTTGAACGGTTAAGTACTACGATGAAAAAAAGTGCGGATACTGGAAAGTACGAGAAAATCGAGTTAACGGACAAGGGCAAAGATGAGTTAACCGAAATAAGTCGGACCTTTAATGGCATGATGGAGAAGCTCGAACAGCATTATCAAAAACAGCAGCAATTTGTATCAAATGCTTCCCATGAACTGAAAACACCTATTACAGTTATTGAAAGCTACGCAAAATTACTTCTACGTCGAGGTTTTGATAATGAAGCGGTTACCAAAGAGTCACTACAAGCAATAGCCAATGAATCTGCACGTATGCATGAGATGGTATTACAGCTACTAGAACTAGCAAAAAACAAGGAACAGTTAGATGTCCAGTGGGAACAAATAGAGCTAGCATCCTTACTAGAAAATACAGCAACACAAATGCAGCAAGCATATCATAGACCTTTTATCGTAGATGAGGCTGTACCAGACCACATTTATAGCGATGAAAAAATGCTCAAGCAGCTACTGTTCATCTTACTTGATAATGCACGCAAATATAGTGAGGGCAAGATACAGATACATGCGTCTGAAGATAATCAATATGTTTTTGTTACGATTCAAGATTTTGGTGATGGGATTCCAGAGGAGCATCTATCACATTTATTTGAACGTTTTTACCGCGTGGGTAAGGACCGCAATCGTAAAACAGGTGGTACTGGTCTAGGGCTTGCGATTGCCAAAGAGCTTGCAAATCAGCTACTGATTAAGATAGAAGTCGAAAGTGCAGTGGGCAAAGGTTCAAGCTTTACGTTATGCATACCAAAGGAGGAGCAGCAATGAAGAAATGGCTTATAACAATTACTGTTATCATTATCGTTTGTGCTGTTGCTCTTTTGTTTTTTCAGGAACGTTTCGCAAAAGAGGAACCGTTGAGTAAGAAGGAAGCAATCACCCATATTCAAAGTTTGTACAATGGGCAGGTCAAGCACATAAAGAAACAAGGTAATAAATATAAAATTGAACTTCTTCGCAATGATGCTACTTATGAGGTAGCTATTGACGCGAACACACGTCAAATTACAGATTTACTATTAAAAGAGGCTGTAAAAAAGTCGCTATTAAGTGAGGTGCAAGTTCGTAAATATGTAACGGATTATGCGCCTGGTGAAATTGAAAGTATCGCACTAGAAAATACTTATTATAAGGTGCAAGTTTCGAATGATAATAAGATTAAAAATCTCACATTGGACGCCTATACAGGTGAAGTCATCTCAGAAAAGGATGCGCCAAAAGAAGTGAATAAGCCAGATATTGAAAAAAACGTTATTTCCGAGCAAAAAGCAATTCAAATAGCCCAACAGGAGCTAAAAGGTGAAGTTGATTCAGTAAATTATAAGGAAACGGCAGATGGCGGTTATTATTTAATCGAAATTGAATCCGATAATGCTGAGGCCATCTTTGAAATACATGGAGTTACTGGCAAAATTATGTCTGTCAGATTGGAGGAGGATGGGGATGATTAGTATTATAAATTTGCTTGTGTATCTAAGGTGAACTTTTTCTCATGAAATTTTAATGTTACTCTTTCCGTCTTATCATCTTAGCTTGGTAAGCTAATTACAGATAGAACAAAGGAGAGATGGATATGAAAAAAATCATTTTAATTCCAGCGTTAGTCGGTGTACTTGGTATAGGAGTGGTAATCGGTTCTACAAGTCTTTTATCTGGTAATGCACAAGAAAATAAAGTGCTAACGATGCAAGAAATCGAGAAAAAAGCATTAGGCATCGTGAACGGCACGGTTACTAATATTGAGTTCGACAAGGAACGTACAGGTGACGTTTACGAAGTAGAAATCACAACTGCAACAGATGAGCATGATTTAAAGTTCGACGCTTACACAGGTGAATTATTGAAACAAAAGAAGGAAGTGTTAGATGACGATGACGACCGTAGCATGGAAGTGGAAAACAATACAGCTGTGAAAATTACAAAAGAGCAAGCAATTGAAAGAACATTGTCAAAAGTAAATGGGACAGTGACAAAAGTAGAGCTAGACGACGATGTTTATGAAATTGAGATTGTAGACGGACAGTTTGGATACGATGTTGAGGTTCACGGTACTACAGGTGAAATTGTAAAATTTGAACAAGATATTGAAGATTAGCTTAGAGCAGCACCATGCATAATTGGTGCTGTTTTTTTATGTGTATTTACCTCTTTACAATTGGCAAAGAGAGGCGTAAGATGACATCATTATAAAAGTTTCAAATTTCTAAATCGCTGAAGCAATTACACGCGGGGGACCCATTCTTGGCGGATTGTACAGACAATCCTTGGGGTGAATCTCTTCATTATTGAAGGGTAGGGCTACTCATGGCCCGAATCCGACAGCTAACCTCGTAAGCGTTAAGAGCAGAAAAATTGGAGCTTGGCAGACGTGGAAATGTCTACAAGTCTTATTTCGTGATGACTTGAAGGCATTTTTTTATTTTCGCGTAATCGTCTTCACTCAGCAAATATCGTAGATTTAGAGATGAGAAACACATTCTAAGAAAATAGAAGGTGTTTAGTATGAAGTCATCATTCAAACGTTATTTGATTGGTCGGCCATTAAAATCAGATGCTCTTGGGGAGCAAAAACTCAATAAAACAAAGGCGCTAGCAATCTTGTCGTCAGATGCATTGTCTTCTGTGGCATATGGGCCAGAGCAAATTTTACTTGTACTAATGGCAGTTGGAGCAGCTGCGTTTTGGTATTCTCTACCGATTGCTGCTGGGGTAGTTGTGCTACTAGTGGCGCTTATCCTATCGTATCGTCAGGTTATTTTTGCGTATCCACATGGGGGTGGGGCATATGTGGTATCCCGAGAGAATTTAGGCGTTAATGCTGGACTTGTCGCAGGTGGCTCATTGCTTGTTGATTATATTTTAACAGTAGCGGTAAGTGTATCTGCAGGAACGGATGCTATTACATCTGCGTTTCCCAGCTTACATGAGCATAATGTTGCCATTGCCGTTTTTTTTGTAATATGTTTAACGATTTTAAACTTACGTGGCGTCACTGAATCGGCGTCCGTTTTAGCATATCCAGTATATTTATTTATCTTAGCAATGCTAATTTTAATTACGGTAGGGATGTACAATGTGGTAACGGGCCAGGTACCAGCGGATTTGCGTACAACGGTTGGTACGCCGGTTGCTGGCATTAGCCTATTTTTACTGTTAAAAGCATTTGCTTCTGGTAGTTCAGCTTTAACTGGAGTCGAAGCGATTTCAAATGCGATTCCGAATTTTAAGGAACCAGGACCGAATAACGCAGCAAAAACATTACTCGCAATGGGTGTTATTTTGGCAGTGCTTTTTGTAGGAATCGTAAGCTTAGCTTATTTTTACGGGGTTGTACCGAATGCTGAGGCAACGATTGTATCACAAATTGCTGAGGCGAGCTTTGGACGGAATATCTTCTATTACATTGTGCAAGGCATGACGGCGCTTATTTTAGTGCTTGCAGCAAATACAGGTTATTCAGCTTTTCCTTTGTTAGCAGTAAATTTATCAAAGGATGGCTTTATCCCGAGAATATTTCAAATTCGTGGTGACCGACTAGG
The DNA here is from genome assembly GCF_044762775.1 of Lysinibacillus sp. NPDC096418. Lineage (NCBI taxonomy): Bacteria > Bacillati > Bacillota > Bacilli > Caryophanales > Bacillaceae > Lysinibacillus > Lysinibacillus sp. NPDC096418. The sequence goes on along the minus strand of NZ_JBIWEY010000007.1, from coordinate 135,016 downwards.
CTATTCGAATGGCATAATTATGCTTGGAGCGGCTGCTATTGTTCTTATCGTTTTCTTTGAAGGGGCAACGGAGCATTTAATTCCATTGTATGCGGTTGGTGTATTTATTCCATTTACGCTTGCGCAAACAGGAATGATGCGTAAATGGTGGCGTGAAAAACCAACAGGCTGGGTAGCAAAATTTACGATCAATACAATTGGTGCATTAATTTCTTTTGTAGTAGCAATGATGTTTTTTGTGACAAAGCTTTCTCAAGTGTGGCCAGTATTTATCTTTTTGCCGGTGATTATTTGGATGTTTCATCATATTAAAAAGCATTATGATGCGGTGGGGCCTCAGTTAAAGCTGGATGCCGAAGAACTACCTGAGATTACGGGTAATGTTTTAATTGTTCCGGTTGCTGGGATAACGAAAGTTGTAGAAAATTCATTGCATTATGCACAATCATTGCATGTCGATAAAATTATTGCCTTCTATGTGGCATTCGACCATGCGGATGCAAAAGCGTTTGAAGAGAAGTGGAAAGCGTGGCAGCCAACGATACGGATCGTGACCTATTATTCACCGTATCGTAGTATTACACTGCCACTCACAAAGTTTATTGATAAGGTGGAGCACCAGTTTGCAAAAACGGGCCAAAGAGTTTCAGTTGTCATCCCACAGTTTTTCCCGAAAAAAGGCTGGCAACATCTATTACACAACCAGTCGAGTCTATTAATACGAACATCGCTATTATTTCACAGAAATGTAGTCATTATTACAATACCTTTTCATTTACAAAAATAATGACTAGAAAGACGGAAAGGAGTTTGTTATAATCAGACCATTAGTTGTAAAACACGAACGTTCAAGGCTGAAGAGTGCTAAAATATGGTTGAATTACGAAAATTTTGAATAATTATACTATTTTTATTTGTCTTGAATTCGGAAATATCCATGTTTATAATAAGGTCATTCTTATAATTTAATACTATTTCACTCATATAATAGCGGGGATAAGGCTCGCGAGTTTCTACCGATTTACCGAAAATGAATCGACTATGGGCGGCAATGTTTAGAATACTTACTCAACTGAGTCGTTTTTCTAATTGCGTCAACGTTTTAAGCGCTGAACACTTTGCTCCACTCGTAGATGAATGGAATCAAAGTATTCAGCGCTTTTCTATTAATTTAATTGAAAGAAGGACATCAGGAAATGAAGTTATTACAAGAAAAAATCATTCAAGAAGGTAAAGTATTATCTCCATCAGTATTAAAAGTAGATTCATTTTTAAATCACCAAATTGATCCACAGCTTATGAAAGAAATTGGCCATGAGTTTGCGAATCGCTTTTCAGATCAGGTGATTACAAAGGTCTTAACAATTGAGTCCTCTGGTATCGCTCCTTCTGTGATGCTAGGACTTGAAATTGGCGCACCAGTTGTATTTGCGCGTAAACGTAAATCTCTTACATTATCAGATAACTTATATTCTTCAAAAGTGCATTCATTCACGAAAAATGAAACAAATGAAATTTCTGTATCTCATAGCTTCATTGGTGCAGACGATAACGTTCTAATTGTCGATGATTTCTTAGCAAACGGTGAAGCAGTGAAAGGGTTATTAGACATTGCAGCTCAAGCAGGAGCAAATGTAGTTGGTGTTGGTATCGTCATTGAAAAAGGCTTCCAAGACGGCGGTAAGTTACTTCGTGAACAAGGTGTTCGTATTGAATCATTAGCGATTGTTGATTCACTTGAAGATGGCAAAGTGACATTTGCGACAGGGGAAGAAAAGTAATGAACAAAACAAAATCGGCGGCATTGGCTATCCAACATTTACTAGCAATGTATGCGGGGGCTATTTTAGTACCGCTTATTATTGGTGGTGCTCTTGATTTTAGTTCTGAACAAATGACTTACCTAGTAGCCATCGACATTATGATGTGTGGTGTCGCAACGTTATTACAAGTGTATTCAGGGAAATTTATCGGAATTGGTTTACCAGTAGTACTTGGCTGTACATTTACAGCGGTTAGCCCGATTATTGCAATTGGTTTAAACCCAGAACAAGGCATTACGGATATTTACGGTTCAATTATTGCATCAGGTATTATCGTAATGATTATTGCTGGTTTCTTCGGTAAATTGGTGAAATTTTTCCCACCTGTTGTAACGGGTTCAGTTGTGTCGATAATCGGTATTTCTTTACTACCGGTTGCTATGAATAATATGGCTGGTGGACAAGGCGCAGTGGATTTCGCTTCTAGCTCAAACGTAGCTTTAGCGTTTATTACATTAGTAATTATATTAGTTGTTTATCGCTTTTCAACAGGATTCATCCGCGCGATTTCGATTTTAATCGGTTTAGTGGCAGGGACAATTATCGGTATATTTATGGGCAAAGTGAATTTCGCACCGGTAGACGAGGCAGATTTTTTCCATATGGTACAGCCATTCTACTTCGGCATGCCGACATTTGATGCAACGGCAATTTTGACAATGACACTTGTTGCAATGGTTTCCTTGGTAGAATCAACAGGTGTTTACTTTGCACTTAGTGATATTGTTGGGAAAAAAGTAGAGTCAAAGGATTTAGCACGCGGTTATCGCTCAGAAGGTCTTGCTTCAGTAATTGGTGGGATATTCAACGCCTTCCCATATACAACATTCTCTCAAAACGTAGGACTTACACGTATGTCTGGTGTAAAAGATCGCAAAATCATCTACATAACAGGTGGCTTATTGGTTGTGCTTGGTTTCTTACCGAAACTAGCAGCATTAACGACAATTATTCCAACACCAGTCCTTGGTGCGGCAATGCTTGCGATGTTCGGTATGGTCGTCACACAAGGTATGGGAATGCTTGTACCAGTAATGGCTGAATCAGCTGAAAACGCCATGATTGCAGCGATTGCAGTTGGTCTTGGTGTCGGTGTAGCGGTTGTTCCAGATATTTTCGCATCACTTCCAGCAGGCGTAGCGATTTTAACATCAAACGGTATCGTTTGTGGTTCCGTAACAGCAATTTTATTGAACATCTTATTTAATATGATTGGTCCAAAACATAAAAAAGACCCGATGCATGGGTAAAATTGAATAACATCTATCTTAATATCCTACATATTAAGATAGATAGAATGATGTCAGCTACTTTGTCTATTAATTTAGATAGAGGAGGTGGCATTTTTTAATGCGTGAAAAAGAATATTTAGTGGTTTATAAAAATCGCAGATAGATATAACGGGAAGCTTCGAATATGAAAGAGGTACTTATTGTGAGTGATGAGCGACAATTAACGGTAAATATAACACAAATACCTATTATTAAATATCGGTATTTTACTATAAAATATAATGTACTAAATACTTTTTTACTAGGATATTGTTTATATATAAATGATATATTGCAATAATTGGAGTTGAATATTGAATGTTGGATTTGAAGATACCTGAAAAGCGGTATCGAACAGAAATAGAAGGATTGAGGACAATTGCGACGATTCTAATCGCCATATATCATATATGGTTAGGGAAAGTATCGGGAGGGGTTGACGTCTTTTTCGTACTTTCGGGATTCTTAATTACTATGTCCTTAATTTCGAAAATAGAGAGAACCGGTAAAATACACTTTGGGGAATATTTATTAGGTTTAGCTAAACGATTATTCCCACTAGCTTTAACTGTTATCATATTTATTGCCGGGTTATCGATTTTCCTTTTACCTCGAGTACAATGGGAGCAAATTATTTCTCATATGTTTGCTTCTACATTATTTTTTGAAAACTGGCGTTTATCGCTGGATGCTGTTGACTATTTAGCACAAGATAATGTAGCTAGTCCTTTTCAACATTTTTGGTCCATGTCAGTACAAGGACAATTTTATATCCTTTGGCCATGTTTAATTTTTTTAGCATATATATTAGCACGAAAAGTTTTAAAATCGCCAGTTCGTAAAACGCTTTTAGTAGTGTTGTTAATAGTGTTTATCTTATCGCTTAGTTATTCTATTTATATAACAAACTTAAATCAACCTTGGGCATATTTCGATTTATTAGCACGTATTTGGGAATTTAGTTTAGGAGGTATCTTTGCTATTCTGTTACCATATCTTTCATTAAACAAATGGCTAAGTACGTTTATTGGATGGATAGGTCTACTAATAGTTTGCTTTACTGGTGTTATCATTCCAGTCTCAGATCTTTTCCCAGGCTATATTGCGTTACTACCCATTGGGGGGGCACTTTTGTTAATCCTATCGGCTGAATCTAGTACGCGATTTGGAGTGGACAAGATACTTGGGGCAAAACCATTTTTGTTTTTTGGAAGATACACATATGGATTTTATTTATGGCATTGGCCATTGTTGATTTTTTACAAAGTATATATGGATACAAGTACCGTTTCCATTGAACACGGTCTTTTAATATTACTAGCGACATTTATTTTATCATACGTTTCAACACAGTTTATTGAAACACCAATCCATAAAATAGATGTCCGACAATCAAAATCAAAACTCGTTTTTGTATTATCTTTGATGTTGTTCCCTGTTTTATTGATGAACTATTCGTTTAACTACTTTGTGGAACAAGAAAAAGCACAAAAACCTCTGGAATATAGTATACAAGATTATCCAGGTGCCTTGGCATTTCAACAAAATATCCAAGCAATTGAAGGAGTTGAATTAATTCCTTCAATGGTAAATGTGAAAACGGATCTGCCCTCATTTTATGACGATAAACAATGCTTTAGCAATAAAGGTACGGTTGTAACAAAATGCTCATTCGGTGTTACGGATGATCCAGACTATATAATTGCCCTAGTTGGCGGCTCGCACTCCGGTCATTGGTTCCCAGCTTTAGAGATATTAGCAGAAGAATTAAATTTCCAAATTGATGTTTATATTCGTGACGGATGTCGTTTTACAAATGATGATTTTGGTGGTCAGGTATCACCAGAATGTTTAGCTTGGAATGAGAAGCTGATGGATGTTTTAATCAAGGACCCACCGGATTTAGTCTTTGCACCGGCAACATTGAATAATAGAGATACTGTACCTATTGGATATATTGGACAATGGAGTAGGTTGGAAGGAATCACACAGATATTTGCTGTTCGTGACAATCCGCGAATGGCTGAGGATGGCCCTACTTGTATAGAGAGAGTAAGTGATCCTGCTGAATGTTCAGTTCCAAAAGATCAAGGTGTATCAGAAATTGTTCCTTGGGAAAATACCGATGGAATTCCATCAAATGTAACATTTGCCGACTTAACAGATAATTTCTGTGACGAATCGAGATGTTATGGTGTAATCGGTAACATCATTGTTTATCGTGACAAGCACCATATTACAGCAGAGTACGCAAAAACATTAGCCCCAGCTTTAAAAGAACCACTTGCTGATGCATTGAATAGTTTGGATAAAAAGTAAAAGAATCCCCGAATGAGTAAGGAAAAATACTCATTCGGGGATTTCATCATAGTATCATTCGTTCCTGATATCTTTGCATTACTTCCTCCAAGTGAGCGATTTTAACATCAAATGGTATCGGAGGTGGTTCGATAACAGCCTTCTTGCTATAGATAATGATTTAGAACTGTTTAAAACGAAAACCTACCAAATAATTTTAATGTGCTAGCAACCTATTATTGATATAGAAAAGTACACTAGAATTGGTCTGTTGCATCGTATTCATAGCTAATTTGTGCACGAACATTTTTCATAGTAGAGCTAGCTGAAGCTTTGGCATTATACTTGAAGCTCCATATTCTAGCAACTTCAAGTTGGTCCTGTAAAGAAATACTGTAAGAACCATTCGTTGCAGTAGAGGCAATCGCTGTATGCCAAAATTGGTTTTGATTAGACATTAATTTATGCGTTACATTCCCTTGGCTTGGCGTTTGTGTCCTACGTGTATTGATAGATTTTACAATCGCCTTTTTAGGAATCGTAGTGTCCTTTGTTAAATCCATCGTAATGACAGAAGAATCAACACCATTTAAATTGAAACTAGGATTCCCTGGATTTGAGGCTGTACCTGTAAAATTGAATTCTTTACTACCAGATTTAATACGATCGTGAATGGATACAGTGAAATACATATTTCCTGTATATGTACCGCGGCTAACTCTTACATAAAATGTATTAGAAGCTGAAGTGACATCAGCCTTAGCGTATATAAATGGAGTAAGTGAGTCCGTGTTAATTGGGGTACTCCCTATACTTCCGTTTAAAATTTCAACTTTCATACCTGTATATTCATTTTGGTATGAACTTCGTACATAGATTCTTTCTCCAGCATTGGCTGTGAACTTATAATAAGCCTCGTTTTCACCTTCTGGTAAAATTGTTGTGTCTGGGCTACTGTATTTCCAATATCCCATGTCGTGAGCTGTATTAATACTATTATTTCCAGTAGATGCAGAAGCGGAGGTGGCAAATACGGATATAAAGAATAGTATCAATGAAAATCCTAGTATTTGTTTCAATGTGTTTTTCAATATAGTTCGACCTCCCTTTTAATCTATGTTACCACATAAAAACCTTTTGTGTAAAATAATGTATAAATATATAAATAAATACTTTAATCATAGGGTGTATTACCGATATTTTAAATATAAGGGTGAAAAACTCTAGAGGAGGAAAGCGTATGAAGATAAGTAGTGGCGTAATGACTTATGTAGCAACAACAAATCAACAAACTAGATCAAACAAAGAGACTACTGAACATAAAGATGACACGATTATCCAAAGAAATAATGCATACGAAAGCGAACAAGACAAAAGAATAAAAATATTGGATGAAAAATACCGAAAGCTAAATGAACAAAATAAATACTTTGCAAATCCAGAACAACATATTATGGATAAATATCATAATATTTATTCCCCTTATTTTAGAAGTGATTTAACAGAAGCTGAGAGAAATGCAGCGTCAAGCATGGAATCTTCTATGTTAAGAAATGGTGTAATTAATTGTCATGAATTTACGGATGCTGCTTTTCGTGAAGAAGGACTTTTATATGCACCAGTAGAAAGTGCGAAAAAGAAGGCATTCGATCGTCAACAAGTAAATGGACAAATACATGAGCTGTTTGCTAAAAATGGACTGTCAATTCCACAAGGCACTAATTTAACATTTACGATTGATCCGAACAGTTTTAAGTTGACCGTTAGTGGGACGAATGATTCGTCACTTATTGACAAAATGGAAAGCATATTAAATACTGGCAAGAATACAAGGGAATTATTCTTCCATATTATGCAAAGTCGTTCGGATGACTCGAGCCAATTTACAAAATCTACACTCGATAAATTCCGTCTAGTCAATGAAATCAAAACGATGACAGGCTATGATTTGAAAGATTTGGACATCGTGAATGGCGCGTTTGTGACGGAGGATGGAACCGATGTTTTTGAAATCTACAAGGAAAAACTACGTCAAAATCCATATACAAAGGCTCATGTCGGTGTTGCAGCTGGTCATTACGGCCCTCAATTATATGAACTTGCAAAAAATGGTTTTAATTCGATTCCTGACTTAGTACTGTCAATCGGCTACGAGAATGGTTCTTTGCAGGACATTGGCCAAAAACAAAATTATGGGACAGGAAAGACGGATTGGATTAACCATTTATAATGAGAAAAACTAATTTTTTATTTAAAGATGATATAAATAACGAGCCGAGTGAACCATAAATTACGTTCACTCGGCTCGTTTTATTTAAATTTTATGTCTACCCATTCTTTAAATAGCTCGTAGTCTGAGTAGACAAGCTCTTTATAGCTCATTGCCTGTAAAATCGTACTTTCGATAAAAATGTCAGAGTGTTTACCAATTGCGTTTAAAATCTCATCCTCGCTATGGTAGGTAAACACGTCGGAATAATCTATGTCCGCACGTGCGTGAATTTTCGCAGTGATTTGCCCCATAATTGATGTAGTGACAAAGTAATCTTCCAAATCTTTATAGTTTTTCGGTTTTACTTTTTTCTTATAAGGAGAACGTTCACGAATATAGTACTCTTGTCCATCCATTGTGACATAAGCTAAATGTGGGTCCTCTAAATGGTGCATCGCCCTTTGAGTCCCGACAACACGTGCACCTTGGTGCTCATAATGTGCCCAGAATGTTTCGTTATACGGTAAGAAATATGCTGGAATTGCAGAGCGTACTTCTTTCATTTCTAACACCAAATCTTCTACCCCAAGTGCATCAGTTTGGCCATCTACTAAAATATAATAGCGCTTTAAACCAATTGAGGCTGTTCCCGAGCCGTGTTTAATGGCAATATCTTTTATGGCGTATTTTGGCAATGCGTTAGAAATAGCCGCAAATTCTTCTTTGGACACAGGTTGTACTTCTTCATCCCATAAGAATACTCGTTTTCCTTCTTCATCGACATGTGAAATATCTAGCAAAAAGTGAGTATGCTGACGTTTCTCAAGCTTTTTTAACACTTTTTTTATGGGACCTTTTGTATTGTCTTTCGTAAACGTCAATGTACGAGGATCATCTTGTTTACGTTGGAATCGTTTTAATTGATTGATATAGCCTCGAAGGAAATGGTGGATAGCCATTTCTTGAGCTGATTTGTTCAAACCTTGCTCCTCGAGATACAATGCGATACTGACACTCATACGAATAACATCATATAAATAAGAGCCTACATAGCCTTCGTCAAAATCATTGACGTCATAAACAATGTCACCTGATTCATTTTGGAATGCACCAAAGTTGTCCATATGCAGATCACCCTGTATCCAAGTTGGCTTTTCATCATCGGTATGAAAAATAGACGGCACCTTCGTTACATCATAATAAAAGAAATACGCACTTCCACGGAAAAAGCGGAAAGGGCTCTCAAGCATCTTTTTATATTTCTCTAAGCGCTGCTCCTTACTTAAAGCCATACATTGGCCATCGAATTCCTCGAAAATCTTTTCAAGCTGATCATGTCTGATAAACATTCGTGTATGTTTGACACGTTCTAATAGTATACGCCCCATCATCTAACTTCCTTTCAGACAAACTGTATTGTAACTGTATTATACTGTAAAATTTATGAGAAAGTTTAGAAAATTTGATTGCGTAAAAATTGAACATCCAATTCTAAATCACATAAACAAAACTTATATTAAGTTGAACTTAAGAATCCTGCAAACTACTACCTATATATTCATGTTGGCCACACGTTCCGCTTCCTCCACTTTGTTTTGTACAGGGGCTTTCGTAAGCTTGAATTTCCCGCAGGAGTCGAGTTCCCATAGCAGAAATATACATCCTACTTTAATAATGATGGGTAAAATTGGTTAATTAATACACATGAAGGAATATGAAATTATACATCGTCCTAATAATTCAACGAAAAACATGTTCAGTTCGGTCATTTCATAACATAGGTACATGTCCAGTTCGTTGAGGGGGAGTGTATGTTTTTTCTAAAGAAAGGTTTAGTTATCATTGTAGGTAGCATCTTTTTATCTTTAGGTATCAATCTATTCTTAACACCTTATGAAATATTAGATGGCGGCATAGTAGGGGTAGCGCTAATTTTATATTATTTGTATAAGTTAAAAATTGGACTCATGATTATTATTTTAAGTATCCCAATTTTTATCATCGCATGGTTTAAATACAGGGGATATTTCTACAATAGTTTACATGGCTTAATCATTTCTTCCTTTTTTATTGATTTTTTGAAACCTCTTCGCTCCCTAATTCAAATTGAAGCTATATATAGCTCGATTTTAGGAGGAATATTTTTAGGTTGTGGTGTAGGGTTGATGTTACGTTTTAAGACGAGCACGGGTGGAACAGATTTAATCGCCCAGTTTGTTTCTGTTAAAACAGGTATTAATGTCGGAATAGTAATTTTCATTATTGATGCTGCGATAATTTTAACAGGAGGACTTTTATTATCATCGAGCACACTATTACTGTCGATTATTACAATCTTCGTAGTGGGCATTACAACTAGTATTATTACTAGTAATGTTTTCAGGGCATAAATCTTTTATGAATTAATTATTGAATAGCTAACTTAAATGAGATTTCAAATAGTTGTCACTTTAGTAAAGTGGGACTACTTGAGGTCTTATTTATTTAGGGAGAAACTCATATATCTCTTTTACACAATATTTATAGTACGTTAACAATTAAAGCGTACAATGGAGCATACTAACCAATGAAGGGGTGCGAGGATGGAGTCCGTTACGAGACGAAATGTAAAAACAAGTAGTCTTTTTTCTTATATAAAGCACTTGTATCGGCAACATCAGCAAAATGCTTTATATGTAAAGCGTCTAAAGGCATTAACAAAGATTATGCAGGATCAGAATTTGCATACATATTTTCAGCCAATTATCGATATTCAAACGAAAGAAACGATTGGTTTTGAAGCATTGAATAGGCCAGGGGTAAATGATTTATTTACAAATGTTGATCATTTTTATGAGTTTGTTGGCCAAACTGATAAGGTATTTCTATTTGATTGTTTTTGTCGCAATCTGTCACTTCAGCGATTCAAGGGGCGACTGCGAGGAGAGATGCTTCGTAAAAATTTTGTATTGTTTCTCAATATTCACCCGAATGTTTTACTCGATAAAAATTATCATAGTGGTGAAACAATGCAGCTATTAAAGGAGCTCGAGATTAAGCCGCAGCAGGTTGTTTTCGAATTGACAGAGAGAAGTGCTGTGACAGATTTTGTGGAGTTTGAGCGAGTGCTTTCACATTACCGCTCGCAAGGTTACCGAATTGCTGTCGATGATGTTGGGTCAGGCTATAATAGCTTGAAAACACTCATTTATTTAAAGCCGGAATTTATCAAGCTTGATCGGTCGCTGATTCAGTTTATCGACAAACATAGTGAACAGCAGCAGCTTGTCACGTTACTGATGAAATATGCAGAACAGGCTGAAACAAAAATTATCGCAGAAGGTATTGAACGATTAGAAGAACTGGACTATTTACAACAGATAGGTATTCACTACGCACAGGGGTATGCTTTGGGTAAGCCGAAAATGGACATACAATTAGGAGGAATACAGGTGAGTGGCGATGAACATAGGGGAAGTCATTGAGAATGTTCCTTGTATTGATGAATCTGTAAAAAATAAAGAGGTTGACTTTCTTTTTACGCAAAATCCAACACTCCGAGGCATTGTTGTCGTACAGGAGAGCAGACCGATTGGACAAATTACACGCACACACTTTTATCAGAAAATCGGCACGCGTTATGGCTATAATTTATTTATGGGTCGACAGAATCAGCTTGTCATTAAAAATAACCCACTTGTTGTTGAAAGTAACGTTCCGATTACAGAGGTCAGTACAGCTTCTATGGAGCGACCAGTGGAAGATTTGTATGATGATGTGATAGTTACGAAAAATGGCTTGTTTCTTGGGGTCGTAAGTATTCGCGAACTGCTATTAAATCTTGTAGAGACACAAGTAACCATTGCTAGTTTCTTAAACCCTTTAAGCAGTTTACCTGGCAATAAATTAATTGATGAAAAATTAAATGAGGCGTTGCAACTTCCAGAATTTAGCCTTATTTATTTTGATTTAGATCATTTTAAAGCATACAATGACACATACGGTTTTAATAGGGGAGATAAAATTCTACTTTATTTGACGGATATATTGAAAAGGAATGTCGCAGGTACACATGACTTTTTAGGACATATAGGAGGGGATGATTTTGTAGCAATTCTTCCATACTATACAGTGGGACCGATTTGCCAAACAATTATTCATGAGTTCGATGCCCAGATTACGGATTTTTATGAGTTGAAAGACTTGGCGCAATTACAGATTCCTAATCGAACAGGTGATCTAGAGTCATTTACCTGTACATCCATTTCTATTGCTGTCATTACAAATGAATATCAGCAATTTGAAACAGTTGAACAGCTATCAGACGCCGTTGCTCGTTTAAAGAAGGCATGTAAAAAAATCTCGGGAAGCTGTTATCTTATCAATGACAAGAAAACCTGCTTCGTTCACTAAACAAGGCAGGCTTAATTGGGTTTTCAAAAAAATCAATAAGCGCTCCAGCCGCCATCAGCAGCAAGTGCAACACCGTTGATGAGGCTCGAATCATCAGAAGCTAAAAATAACGCGATGTTTGCGATATCTGAAACTTGCCCAGCTTTAGGCATTAGTTTAACGCCGCGTATAGATTGTTGCATACCAAATTGATCTACGTTCGTCATTGCTGCAGCAAAACCAGTTTCTACATGTGCCGGTGCAATTGCATTACAGCGAATATTTTGTTCACCATAGTGAGAGGCAATATTTTTCGTCATCCCTACAACAGCGTGTTTTGCAGTAGTGTAAGCAAGACCACCACGACCACCAGTTAGGCCAGCGATGGCCGCCATGTTGACGATAGTACCACCACCATTTTCGATAAAGACAGGCAACACTTGACGTATTGCTCGCATTACACCAGTTACGTTAATGTCCATGACACGTTGCCATATTGTATCTTCTATGTTCCCTGCGGCTTGCATATTGTCACCAACACCTGCATTGTTGACTAAAATATCAATACGACCATATTTTTCTACAGTATCGGCAATCATTTTTTGTACATCTTCTTCAATAGCCACGTTTACTTTTACACCGAAAGCTTCATAACCCGACTCTTTAAATTCGGCAACAGTGCTGTTAAGTGCATTTTCATTGAAGTCAGCAATCACAACTTTTGCACCTTCACTTGCATATGTGCGTGCGATTTCTTTCCCGATACCTGCACCACTGCCTGTAATAATTGCAACCTTATCTTGTAATTTCCCCATCGATATTCGCTTCTTATTAAAATAGTTAACTATTAAACTAACTCCATTATAGTCCTCTGAAATTAGATAATCAAAGAAATTAAACCGCTTACATTTTGAATAGAATAACTATTTGGTGAATACCTGTCGGATTTTTAAAAATAATCTCAATAAAACATACTTGATTAATAGGGATTAAGGGTATATAATTCGACTTACATAATAGTAAATCATCTTAGGGGGTTATGTATTGACAATTTTACAAGTCGTTCTCAACGTAGCAATATTACTTGTGTTCGTTGGAATTTTATATGTCATGAATAAAAAGCACGTGAAATTCTCAAATCGTGTATTTGCAGGTTTAGGTTTTGGTATTGCACTTGGTCTAGTATTACAACTTATTTATGGTATTGATTCGGAAGTGTTAGCAGAATCGATGCCATGGTACAACATCATTGGTACAGGTTACGTCAAATTACTACAAATGATCGCTATGCCACTTGTATTTATTTCAATTCTAATCGCCTTTACAAAAATGACTATCGGCAAAAACTTCGGAAAAATGGCAGCACTTATTTTAGCAATCTTAATTGGTACTACAGCCATTTCAGCAGCAGTGGGGATTTTTTCTGCGACAGTATTTGACCTTGATGCAACGCAAATTATGCAAGGGGATGCAGAGGCAGCACGTGGTGAATACATCGAAGAAAAAACAACGGGTTTAGCAGCGCCGAACTTACCGACACAAATTATAGAATTGTTCCCAGCGAACCCATTCCTTGACTTAACTGGTGCGCGTTCTACATCAACAATTGCTGTCGTAATTTTCGCAGCATTCCTTGGCTTCGCGTACTTACGCGTTGCACGAAAAGATGAGGCAACAGCCGCAACCATTAAAAAAGGATTAGACGCTATATATGCATTAATTATGGGCGTTGTCACAATTGTTTTACGTCTTACGCCATACGGTATTTTAGCGATTATGGCACGTACAGTAGCAACATCGGATTTTGGTGCGATTTACAATCTTGGAAAATTCGTACTTGCCTCATACGTGGCATTAATCATTGTCTTTGTGGTCCATTTACTAATTATCACATTAAGTGGTTTAAATCCAATTACGTATGTGAAAAAATCAGCAGAAACTTTATTGTTTGCTTTCTCATCTCGTTCAAGTGCGGGGACATTACCGCTCAATATTAAAACGCAAACAGGTCGACTAGGTGTATCAGAAGGAATTGCTAATTTCTCAGGTTCATTCGGCTTATCTATCGGACAAAATGGTTGTGCTGGTGTTTATCCCGCAATGCTTGCGGTTATGATTGCACCAACTGTAGGCATCAATCCATTAGATCCTATTTTCATCATTACAGTCATTGCTGTTGTAGCAATCAGTTCTTTTGGTGTAGCTGGTGTCGGCGGTGGCGCAACATTCGCTGCTATTCTTGTATTATCAGCTCTAGACTTACCAGTGGCACTTGCGGGTATTTTGATCTCTGTTGAGCCATTAATCGATATGGGTCGTACAGCGCTTAATGTCAGTGGTTCAATGACAGCAGGGGTAGCAACAGCACGTGTAACAAAAGAGCTTGATACTGAAATCTACAACAATCCATCAGCAGGTGCGCACATATCTGATCTATAAGCTAAAAAGCTACATTTCCATGTTTCGTGGAAATGTAGCTTTTTTCTAAAGGGAAATTAGAACTATGTAAAAAATGACTTTTTAGGAAACTGTATACTATGTTTGTATGTTAACTTTGTTTAAATGACTGAATTTTTTTCATGCTAATTCATAGTGAATATATTTGTTAAATAAAATAAGGCATTTCTTCTTCAGAAGGCTGACTACTCCATCTAGAGGCCCTCATGTATTCAAATACGTGAGAGTTTTATTTTGTCCAAATGAAAGAGAGGAAAGGTACATGAGTAAGGAGGTACTAGTGATTGAACGATTGAATTAGGTTTTTACAATGCCTAATGAGCGGGTCATGGCACACCCGAGCAATTAGCGGATTTACTGGAGCTTTGGTTTAATTAATATGCTTGTGATGGATTTAATATTATGCCACCTGTACTTCCTGTTGGATTAGATGAATTTGTAGACTTAGCAATCCCTGTACTTCAGGAGAGGGGCTATTCCGCAAAGAATATGAAGGTAATATGTTACGCGAACACTTAGGATCAGGGCGCACATCCTATCATCATTTTAAAAAATTTTAATCTATTTAATGATGAAAAAAGCGATAAAGAGTGAGATTTGAATCGTTCTTTATCGCTTTTATATTTTAGATAATCTTCACGTAGAAATCTTGGCCGTTTAACAATTCAGTCAGTTCTATATTGCTTGTTTTTTTGAAATAATCGTAGATGTTGCGTGCTAAACCGGAGTGCCCATTTAAATAAGTCCCTTGCTTTATCTCTTTACGAGGGTTATGGAAATCAAAATACAAGCGTGAGTCATGACACATGGAATCTAAAATAGCATGGAAATCTAATTCTTCAATGTGAATACCTCGATGATATTGGCATTCTCGTCGATACGTATCGTGTGAAACATTGACTGGGTTAGGTTCAAGTACCATTTCTATTTTTTTATTCAAAGTTAGACAGCCCCTCTCGGAAAATTGTAACGTTCATCTTTCGCTTCTATAAGTATATAATTGTCAGAAAATTATATCAATATTTTTCACCAATCTGCACGTTGCATTTCTTCTGCGATGACCTGTAGATCATAGGCATTTATTGATAACAGCCCATAATCATGTCTTTCCATATATTTTTCTACAAGACGCTTCATGTACTTTGGTGAACCTTCGTTTTCTTCATCGTAAACAAGTAAAATACCATCAGTGTTTTGAATGATAAATTTATCTTTCTCAGTAAATTGCCAAGGTGCCTCGTATGGTTTTTTCGTCACGCTTGTATGAAAGTCTGCTCTCGCTAGAATCATCTGATACTTTTCTTTTTTTGGATCCTGCCAATTTTTCTCCTGCTCTAAAAATGGCGTAATGACTGCGTATTTTAAATCTGTAAATTCAGTCTTCAAATCAAGTACTACTTCGGCTGCCCAAGTCTCCACACCCTGTTGACCACTTATAATAACCCACTGTAAGCCTTCATCCAGTAGTGTTCGAAGGCGGTCTTCTAGTGCTTTTTTGATGATGGGAATACCGGGATGTTTATCATCGAAAATACCTAGTTCATGTGGTTTGTAGCCCGTAATAACTATTCGCTGTAACAATAGGAACTCCTCCTAAACCAAGTATCTTTTATCATTAAGTATACAGTAGGGGAGGAATCATTTGAAAATAAGAACGAACCTTGCTGTTGTGATTTTGAAAAAAATTCACGGTTTATACAAAAATAAAGTAGTATTTTTTATTAAATGACACTCTTGAGAAGAGTATTTATTTATATCTAAATTTCCAATTAAATAAGATAGTTGGAGCACTATTTGTGGATTGATTAGGATATGATTTCAAGGCTGAATTTTATACGTAATTGGGGGATGGTTTAATGTGGATATGTTTCAGAGGAGTATCTTGATGACAGAATACTCCTCTTTTTTGATGGTGTATCTCTAACGGATTTTACTGCTCTTTTAAAACGCACAGATTGCAAGAATTATTGCCACGATTGTACAAATTCCAAGGAACCACCATGTATCTGTAAAATCATCTTCAGTTTCGTTATTCATTTAAAGTGTCTCCTTTTGTTTAACCTGCCCATTTAAGGACCAATTCGTCCACATTCTAAGTACAGTTTCAAATGGACCACGTTTAAATTTCTTTAGATAGTACACGCTAAACACACATTGTAAGCTATAGAGTGTAATACCGAATACAACGCCCAAAAATACGCCTAATTTCCCGTATAGTCCAAGTCCGTACCCGTAAAACACAGATGTGCAAATAATGGTTTGCATTAAATAATTCGTCATCGACAGTTTCCCAACGCTTTCAAATGCCCGTAATAGAAATGGTATTGGGCGAGTGCTGACTAGTAGTGCTGCTAAGCAGATGTAGCCAACTGATAATAATTGAGAACCGCCCATTAATAATATGCCAGAAAAATTACTGTTTATAAAACCGATACTTTTACAGAAGAGTCCGATTGGGACAAGTAATGCGCCTAGTTTATACCATCGCCGTTCTGCTTGCATATTTTCGAAGGCGCGTTTTTTCGCAAGTCCCATACCAAGTAGAAATAGCGGAACATATAAGACTACTGCTAACGCTAGCATAATAACAACAACAAAAATTGATTCATCAAAACCAGGAGGCATTACATTTAAACGGTAATCATAAATATCCTGATAGCTTCCGTTTGCATAAACAATATTGGTTTCTTCAATATAAGTATCCATTTTTTGCTGCTGTTTCTTCGATGGCTCCATAGGCCCGTAAGATAAAAGAGTTGAAAGAACAAGTAAAATGCCACTCCAAATAAATAATGTCTTTGCTTTACGGTTAAAAAAAGGAATTAAAAACAGGGTCATAAAGCCATAAGATAATAAAATATCACCGTCCCATAAAAACATTGAATGGAGCCAGCCAATTGCAATTAGCCCTACCGCGCGGCGTATAATCGACCATCGGCTCTTATTTTTCTTTTTGCGGATAGATTCAATTAATTTAATAAGAGAATAGCCAAATAATATAGTGAAGATGGGCATAGATGAGCCTTCAATGAAGATTTTTACGAAATACAGAGCACCTGTATCAAGTGTTGATAAATTTTTTAATTCATCTTTTCCGTACATCCCGAACTGAAAAATAAGTAAATTAGCAAGCAAAATGCCGAGTAAACTAAATCCTCGCATACCATCAATAAAAGAAACTCGCTTTGTTGTCATTGCGTTTTATCTCCTTAATTGGTTAACTTATACATAGTGTAGTTTAAGAATCTTATTGGAAAATAACGATTACCTTAAAGTAATCTTAAAAGTGGGTGATGTGATGCAAAATGCGTCAATTTTAGTGTTAGAAGATGAGCGAGCAATTGCGGAAATGACCGAAATTATTTTACGGAAAGAAGGATTTGTAAATATTACTCTTTGTAGTACCGTTTATGAAGCAATGAAGGTCATTGAAAGTGAGATATTTCATTTTTATCTCCTAGATATTATGTTGCCGGATGGTAATGGTCTGGATGTAGCAAAAGTTATTCGAGCGCAAAGTGATGCACCTATTTTCTTTTTAACAGCAAAAGCGAGTGATGCCGATAAGTTAAGAGGATTTATGAATGGTGCAGATGATTATATTACGAAGCCATTTAATCCTTTAGAGTTAGTTGCTAGGGTAAAAGCGCAACTAGCGCGTTATATGAAGAAAATGAATGTGCAAAAGGACGTCCTATACTCATGTAGCCGTTTTACATTTAACGTGGATGCTGCAGAACTAACAGTTGATGGTGTGAAGGATATTATCGGTGGACGATTATTTCATTTATTGAAATATTTATGTGAAAACACAGGTCAAGTGTTATCGAAAGAACAAATTTACGAGCGTGTTTGGGGAGAATATATATTCGATGATAATACGGTAATGGTTCATATACGCAAGCTACGTGAAAAAATTGAAGAAGACCCAAGTAAGCCAACCCATATTATAACGGTGAGGGGAATTGGCTATAAGTTCGTTGGAGATAACCGGTGATGAAGCCATCTAGAAGATTAACACTACGTTTTATCTCTTATTTCACAGTGTTTTACTTACTAATAATTCTTGGTTTTATTGTAAGCTTGTTATTTTTCGCGTTCTTCATCAATGATCGAGTAGGTGACAATATCCATGTTATGACGGCATATGAAATTGAAGATAATGCTGTAGAAATGGATGGGCAGTCAGAACGAATTGCAGATTTCCTCGTAAAGCGAGCGGATGAAAATTTAGGGCAACTGTATTTGCTCGATAAATCTATGAAGGTGTTGGATTATACAGGTGATAATTGTGAACTCTGTGAAATAAAGGATATCGAGATCCTGACTCAAGAACGAGCAGGTATGCATACATGGAAACTGCCAAAGTACTACTTACTATTTTTGCCGAATTCGCCTGTTCGACCTCTATTTGAAGAAGCCTTCGAACTTTGGGAAGGTGAGGGAGAGCTACCATCGTCATTTATTCAGCGTTTAGCCGAGAATAAGGCTGCTGTAGAAATATATGATGAGCACTGGAAACGTGTAAAAGTAATAGGTGAAGGGTATAAGTTACTGTATAAACCAGATTTGTTAGAAGAACATTACGATATTTTTGAACACAGAGAGCTTATACAAAGTACGACACTAAGGGACGGCTCTACTCTTGTTGTACGTATGCCGAATCCGTCGTATAAGCCATTTGAAGAGCCTTTTAATAAAGCGATGATTTTATTTGTTGCTATATTTTTTGGTGGGCATATTATTTTATTAATTGGAGTCATTTTTTTATCACTAGGTATTTCGCGTCAATTTGTGCGTCCACTTGTGTACGTTTTATCCCGCATTGAACGATTTGCGCAATTTGACTATCAGGAAGTAATCGATAAAAAATTACATCATCAAAAGACAGGGAAATTAAAACGAAAGTTCAAATTATTCCAACCAGTCGATGAATCACTCAATCATTTATCTGACCGCCTTGCCTTCAATGAACGACAAATTCAAAAGTCGGAGCAGTTAAGAGAAGAATGGATCACTGGGTTGTCACATGATTTGAAGACACCTCTTAGTTCTATATTTGGTTATTCAACAATGTTAGCCTCTGTAGAATATGAATGGACTTGTGAAGAAATGCGAACGTTTGCTAAAACTATGCAAGAAAAAGCAACGTATATGGACGCACTTATTCAAGACTTAACATATACGTATCAGCTGAAAAATAAAGCGATACAGCTTGACAAAGTACCTTTAACACTTGCTACATGGTTATTACAATTTGCTGATGAGCAGGTGAGTGTGCATGTGCATGGAAATGTCTTGCTTGAGGCAGACGAACTTTTATTAAAGCGTATAATGGATAATTTAATTACCAATGCCAAAAAATATACGGCAACAGGCACGAAAGTACGTATTGAAGCGCAACATGTAGAAAAAGGCGTCATGCTTACAATTGCTGATAAAGGATCGGGGATTCCTCAAGATGAATTGGATAACCTATTTGAACGCTATTATCGAGGGACCAACACAACTGATGATACAACTGGGACTGGGCTAGGTTTGGCCATTACAAAACAGTTAATCGATTTGCATGAAGGTACGATAGATGTACAATCAGATGCAAACGGTACAGCTTTTTTCTTGATTTTCCATGCTAAATAAAATTGTTAGATACAATAAAAAGCAATCTTTGTCTGGAGTAGACGGGGATTGCTTTTTTGTATGATTTATCTTTTAGTGTGTTGCTCAGAAGGGTGTTCGATTTTTAGATAGTGCCATAAAGAATTGGCGATGTCACGTGCTTCTGCTGCATGTTCGGTGTCAGCAAATGCTTTTCGGAAGGGCGTTAGAATGGATTCTACAATGAATAATTTAGGGTGCTCTTGCTGTAATTCTTCTAATAAGAAGGTTGCATATTCTAAACCTGCAGTAGATTCGCTTGTTGTTAAACCTTTTATAAAGCCTTCTAGTTGTTCAAGGACAACTTCTTTACTGACAGTACGTGAATGTAAGGCATTTTGAATAGACGTAATCATGTCGACGCTAATTAAAATATCCTTTGATTCAAGCATAGCCGGAATAATCGCCTGAATATTGCGTAATGCCACATGTATAACAGTTTCGGGGTCGATATACTTATAACCTGAAAATAGAACGACACGTAAAGTATGATTGATCATGCCGAATGTTTGTACTGCGCATTCATAGCTTATAGGGCTAACTTCCTCACCAAACACTTGTACAAAGCGATTGGCAAGCCATTCTAACTCCTTCAAATGATGGTTAAGGACTATTTTCTTTAGTTCGTTGTCATGTGAATGGAATACAGATTCAAAAATAGGTATTAAATTTTGCTCACGATTGACATGGATCAGTACAGCGATTTGTTGTGTTAATACTTTTAAATCCGTGGGGTCCTTACCGTAAATAAGTTCGTGTCTGCGTAGGCTTGCTTCCTCACGGCCCTCGTCTAAAATGGCAATCAGGCAGTCACTTTTAGAAGCGAAGTGATTATAAAAAGTGCCTTTTGAAATTTCAGCAGCGCGAATAATGTCAATAATGGATGTTTCTAGATAACCTTTTTCAATAAATAACTTGCGGGCGGAAGTAATTACTTGTCGCTTTTTTTTGTTCATAACCTCACCTTTTTAATATTATTATACTCTTATTCTATTATGAAAACGCTTATATATCAATGTTTATGATTTGTTGAAACTTTATTATTGAAAAAAATAGACTATGAGTATAAAATAAGCTTTATCAAAATTTACAAGACGGAATAGAGGGAAACAAATGAATAATGCATCAACAATACAAAAGCCTCCTTATGGTATGATTTCCATTCTGTTCGTGGGAGCTTTTGTTGCTTTCTTAAACAATACATTGTTAAACGTTGCTTTACCGACGATTATGACAGACTTCGGTATTGATTATGCGACAGTACAGTGGCTTGCAACTGGGTATATGCTTGTAAGTGGTATTCTCGTACCTGCATCAGCCTTTTTCGTGACACGCTTTAAAAATAAGCATTTATTTGTTACGGCAATGTCGATTTTTACTATCGGTACAATTATGGCCGGCTTCGCACCAAGCTTTGAAGTGCTATTAGCAGGACGTATGGTGCAAGCAGTAGGGGCTTCAAGTATGTCGCCACTATTAATGAATATTATGTTAATAAGCTTCCCGAAAGAAAAACGCGGGGCTGCAATGGGGATTTTCGGTTTAGTAATGTTTGCTGCGCCAGCAATCGGTCCAACATTATCAGGTTGGATTGTAGAGCATTATGACTGGCGTATGCTATTCCAAATGATTATTCCATTCGCAATTCTTAGTGTAGTGTTCGGTATTTGGAAATTAGAAAACGTGATGGAAACACGTGAAGTACGTTTAGACTTCCCATCATTACTATTATCAACAGTAGCATTTGGTAGTATTTTATATGGATTCAGTACAGCAGGTAGTAAAGGTTGGTCTGATCCGTTGGTTTATGGCACGATCATAGTAGGTAGCATTGCTTTAATTATTTTCGTTGTGAAGCAATTACGTATGGATGAACCATTATTAGAATTACGCATTTATAAATATCCAATGTTTGCGTTAGCTTCTATTATTTCGACTATTGTATCTATGGCGATGTTCTCAGGAATGATTTTAACGCCAGCTTACGTTCAAACAGTTCGTGGTATTGAACCATTTGAAGCAGGCTTAATGATGCTTCCAGGAGCACTTGTTATGGGGTTCATGTCACCAATTACGGGTAAACTGTTTGATAAAACAGGCCCACGTATTTTAGCGATTTTTGGGTTAACTATTACAACAATTGCAACTTTCGGATTAACACAATTAGAGATAGATTCAAGTTATACTTTCATCATTTCAATGTATACACTTCGAATGTTTGGTTTGTCGATGGTTATGATGCCAATTATGACAAACGGTTTAAACCAATTACCTCAAATGATGAATCCGCATGGTACTGCTGTAAACAATACAGTTCAACAAGTGGCAGGTGCTATTGGTAGTGCGGTCATGGTAACGATTATGAATAATCGTACAAAAGCAAGTGCAGAAGAACTTATAGCTGAAGCACAAGCGAAAGCAACACAATCAGGCGCAACACCAAGTGCAGAGCAAATGGCGCAAATGAAAGAACAAATTATGCAATCCGCATTATTAGATGGGATCAATCACTCATTCTTTATTGCAGCCATGATAACAGTTCTAGCCCTTATCTTAGCCTTTTTCTTAAAACGAGTAAAAGTAGAAAGTGCTGCTGCTTCAATGGATTTGAAAAAGCCAAAAAAATAATAGCAAATTTAAAAGCGAGAAGTCACCTAGAAGGGTAGCTTCTCGCTTTTTTGCATTTTGTAATACTTTTTCAGTCTGACCATTACTATTAAAGTTGTAGGTTGATTTCCGTTACGCTTATATTTCCTGTAAAGTCGAGCACCCTCCGCTACAATCGACTAAAAAAGGTTAAGCATCTTTTTTAAATAAAGATCCCGGCCAAAAAGCATATTTACCAAGCACTGTGGTAATGGCCGGTACTAGTAACGGGCGAACGATGAATGTATCGAGTAGGACACCTATGGCTGTAACAACTCCGAATTGCACGAGTACTTGGATAGGGAGTGTGGCAAGGACCGCGAAAGTTCCAGCTAAAATAAGTCCAGCTGAAGTAATAACACTACCTGTACGAACAACACCTTCTTCGACTGCAGATAAATGGTCTTTCGTTTTACGTTTCTTCCATATCTCTGAAATCATGAAAATATTATAATCTTCACCAAGTGCAACGAGGAAGACGAATGCATACAGTGGAATAGCGCCTTGAATTGCCTCTGCACCCATAAAGTAATGTAAAATGATCCAGCCTGCACCAAGCGCCCCGAAGTAAGAAATAACAACTGTTACTAGTAAATAAACTGTTGCTGTTACTGAGCGTAAGTAAACAAATAATAATAGAGCAATTAAAGCAATCATCGTTGGCATAATAACTGATTCATCACGTTCAGTAACTTGCTGTGTATCATATTGATTGGCTGTTTCGCCCCCAATCCATACATGCTCGCTAGCAGCGTTTACACCAGACTCTTGAAGCATCCTTACAGCTTCATCTTTAAGCTCAGGAATATGTGCTAAAGATTCTTTTGCATAGGGGTTTGCATTTAAAGTCATTTCATAAAGCTGAATCGAATCGTTTTTCTCACCAATTTGTACATCGTCAACATGGTCGATGTAAGGAAGTGATGAAAGTTGCTCTTGTAAATTAACATCAACATCATCTACATCAACAACAAGTTGTACAGGGGCAAGTTCACCTGGCGAGAAATTTTCTTCTATTAATGTAAAGCCTTCACGAGATGGCATATCTTCTGGGAAAGACGATAATAAATCAAATGTATATTGAATCCGTGGTACAAATGCAGCTAAGCCACCAAGTAAAAGAACGGTCACTGCAATGACAATCCATGGCTTATGTGTTACGAAATGTCCGACTTTATGACTTACTTTATGGCTCGGCTTATGTTGCTTTTTGCCTTGGGTACGAGCCATCTCTTCTGTTCTTGGAGTGAATGGATAGAATGCTACGCGTCCAATAATGACTAAAATAGCTGGGAGTACTACAAGGGCTGCAATCCCCATGATAAGAACACCAAAGCTAAATGGTACAGCGAACCGTTGGAAGGCGCCATAATGGGCGAGACTAAGTGTTGCAAGTCCGATGACCACAGTGAGTGCACTCATTAGAATGGCGCCGCCTGATTCTTTCACAGCGAGCTTCATGGCAGCTGTTTTATCTTCTACTTCAAATAAAATTTCACGGTATTTCGAAATTAAAAATAAACAATAATCGGTTCCGGCACCAAAGAGTAAGACGGTCATAATTGACACAGCCTGGGAATCTTTATCAATCCACCCTTGTTCGGCAAAGAACCCTAACGTTGGACTAATAAGCCCGTATGCAAGCCCGACGACAATTAGTGGAATAATCGCAAGTAAAGGCGAGCGATAAATGATGACCAGTAAAACAAGAACAAGAATCACAGTCGCAATTAATAATTTTACATCTGCTTGTGAGAATAAGCTCACTGCATCTGTTGCAATTCCGACGGGGCCCGAATAGCGGACATGCAGCGTGTTACTTGCTAAATCTTTATCTAATTGAACATCATATGTGCCCATAATTTTCGTTAAATCATCTAGGCTTTCTTGTAGTACATCTGTTGCAACACCTTTTTTAAAGAAGACAGGTGTAACTATTGTTGAGCCATTTTCTGAAGTAGCAGCTTGTAATGCTTGTGGTGGCATTTCATCATACGGCGGTATGAGGGATTGATTGCTTAATGGGTTCGCCTTAAGCTCACCATACACCTTTTGTATTGCAGAGAAATCATTTGTTGTTAGACCATTTTCACGATGCCAAACGAGTAAGAGAGGTGTACCAGAATCGTTTGGAAATTGATCTTTAATAATTGCTGCAGCTTGCTCTGACATTTCTGTTTCTGGCAAGTTCTTTCCGGACTCACTCTCAATACTATTAATTTGTGGCCAGGCAAAAGATAGGACGACAACGAGCAAAATCCAAAATGCGAGGGATATGAAACGTCCTGTTTTGCTTGCTACCATCGAGCCCCACTGTTCGAGCGGATGCTTTTTCATTTAGCAAAACCTCCAATTCATGTAAGTGACTATAATTATATATACCGGTAGGTTAATTAATCAAATGGGAAATGACATTATGCTATAATATGACTAAATAGAACTAGATATGAGGAGGAGAACTTGTTGAAAAAATCACCTCGTGTTCTCGGAAGACCTCGCCATGATGAAAAGGCAAAGCCAACACAAGAGGTCGTGCTGTTGACTGCTACTAATCTTTTTATAAAAAAAGGCTATAAAAATGTGTCGATGGATGATGTGGCGAAAGCTTGTAATGTGACAAAAGCAACAATCTACTACTACTACCCAACGAAGGCGGACTTATACACTTCATCATTAGTGGGAATGATGGAACGTATTCAACTCCATATTGAGCAAATTTTAAATTTACCCAAGCCATTTAAAGAACGATTAGAGCAACTAGTCGAAGTGCATTTATCTGCAACGGTGGATATTGATATGAAAAACTTTTTGCGTGAAGCAACGATTAATCTTTCAGAAGCACAATTGAAAAAGGTACATGCTTCAGAAAATGCGATATATGAAACAATAGAGAAATCGATGCAATTCGAAATGGAGAAGGGGACAATTCGCCAAGGGAATGCACAATTTTTCGCGCATACATTTATGGCATTGATGTCAGTTGGATATTTTAAAGATGGAGAAGGAACGGGCTTATTCCAAACATCGAAGGAAGCGGCGAAGGAAATCACAGAATTTTTTTGGCAATCTATCGAAAAGGTAGTATGAGAATTTATTGGTGATTTTTATAAAAATATGTAATTTCAATTATGCTGTTAACTTAACAGGAATAAATAGTGATTACAAAAATGGGAAAATAGTTTACAATTAAACGAATCTTTTAAAATAATGTCGAAATCGTGAATTAGTTAATTGAAATAAAGTACAAACAGCCTTATAATTGAGGATGTAATGTCACCTGTACGAGATAAGGATGGAATTGTGATGCACATCGAGCAAAATAGAGTTAACATCGTAATTACAAATAATGCTATTTGTAATCCGGCCCTTGTGACTGGTGAGTGAGTAAGATATAAGCTGTAACGACTGTTAAGAAGATTGCTTAATGGTCTTTTTTTACATGTAAGTAATATAAAAAATAGCAACAGTGATGGCAAAGGAGAGTTTAAAATGTCAGAAACGAAAAATCAATCACAGACTGAACAATTAACTGTGAGTCAAGAGCAATTAGATGTACTAGATCAACTATTAAAGCCTGAGGTACAAGAATCTCTAACTACTTTAGTAGAGCAATTACCAAAGTTAACTGAAATGATGACGTTATTAACAAAATCATATGAGTTTGCTCAACAAGTTGCAACGGACGAAGTATTAAAAAATGATACGGTTAGTGCGGTATCAGAAATGGCTGGTCCAGTTGTAGGTTCTGCTAAAAATTTAGCAGCTACTGCTATCGAGGCGAAAGATCGTGCATCAGAAAGCCAAGAAGTAATCGGTTTATTTGGCCTTATTAAAATGTTAAAAGACCCACAAGTTCAAGGTGTATTCCGCTTTGTAAATGCATTCTTACAAGTAAATGCTGAACGTAATTCTAAATAAGATTCAAGATATATTCAATTAGTAAGGACGGAGGATTAATAAATCATGTCAAAAGAAATCGTCATCTTAGGTGCTGGTTACGCTGGTGTATTAGCTGCATTAACAGCTCGTAAGTATTTATCAGCTGATGAAGCAAAAATCACTTTAGTAAACCAATATCCAACACACCAAATCATCACTGAACTTCACCGCTTAGCTGGTGGTACTATCGCTGAAGGTGCTGTAGCTCTACCACTTAAAAAAATCTTTAAAGGTTTAGATGTAGAGTTACAAATTGCGAAAGTAACAAAATTCAACGTAGATACTAAAAAAGTAGACTTAGATACTGGCTATACATTATCTTATGATACTTTAGTTGTTGCTTTAGGTAGCCAAACTGGTTTCTTCGGTATCCCAGGATTAGAAGAAAACTCAATGGTACTTAAATCAGTACATGATGCAAACAAAATCTACAAACATATCGAAGACCGCATTAAAGCATACGCACAGTCTAAAGACGAAGCTGATGCAACAATCGTTATCGGCGGCGGCGGTTTAACAGGTACTGAACTTGTTGGTGAAATCGTGGACAACTTCCCGAAAGTTGCTGCAAAACATGGTGTTAACTTCGCTGATCTTAAAATTAAACTTGTTGAAGCTGGTCCGAAAATCTTACCAGTACTTCCAGACACGCTTATCACACGTGCTACTGAAAGCTTAACAAAACGTGGCGTTGAATTCATTACAGGTACACCTGTAACTGGTGTTGAGGGCAATGTAATTTCTCTTAAAGACCGTGAGCCAATCGTTGCAAACACACTAGTATGGACTGGTGGGGTAGCTCCACTTCCAATCGTTGGTGAATCTGGCCTTGCTGCAGACCGCGGTAAAGCTACAATCAACGAATTCCTACAATCTACATCACACCCTGATGTATTTGTACTTGGCGATAGCTCTGTTGCATTACCAGCTGACGGTGGACGTCCACTTTACGCACCAACTGCACAAGTTGCATGGCAAATGGGCGAATGTGCTGGTTACAACTTATTCGCTCAATACAAAAACCAAGATATGAAAGAATTCTCAGCTATCAATTCTGGTACTCTTGCAAGCTTAGGCCGTAAAGATGCTGTTGCTACTGTTGGAGCAAACAACACTGAACTTAAAGGTCTTCCTGCAACACTAATGAAAGAAGCGTCAAACATTCGCTATCTGACACATATCAAAGCTCTATTCGGCTTAGCATATTAATTATTTATATCAATAAACGCCCTCGTCATGACGAGGGCGTTTTGCTTTATATCCATTAAAATATGGGCACAATTGTATAATTGTAATAGAAGATGTAAAATTAATACATGTTAAAAAATAATGTGTTGGAGTGAGTGGATGATGTTAACCATATTTAAATCAAAAAAAGAAGACATAGAACAGTTCATATCCAAAATCGATGAGTTGAATGCGAAATTAGATAAAAAGGAACACGAATTCCAAATATTTTTAAATGATTTACATAAAGAGCTGATTACTACGATTGAGCAGCATGATATGGTCAATAATCAGCATGTAATTTTAGGGGAAATGGTTAGTAGAATTTTGGTGGAGTTTAATAAAGTCGAAGAAAGCACAATGAAGTCAGATGAGATTTCAGAACATGCACTTGTGAAAGGGGAGTCCTTAATATTCTCGTCCAATGAGATGGTTACCTTATCGCAAGAAAGCAAACAGGCTGTGCATGAGGTTGAACGACTAATTGACCATTTAGGGGAACAATCTGAAAACACATCATCAAGCATGAGCCATTTAAGTGAACACTCTAAACAAATTGCAGAAATCGTTCATGTCATCAGCGACATCTCCAATCAAACCAATTGACTCGCATTGAACGCATCGATAGAAGCAGCCAGAGCTGGTGAACAGGGCAAGGGTTTTTCAGTCGTTGCTGAGGAAGTACGAAAGTTAGCAGAAAGTACAAAAACAAGCACAGAAGATATAGCCAAGCTCACAAAAATTATTGAAACGCAAATTGCCAAGGCATATGAGGACAATAAAAATAATATGGATTTAGTAACAGAGGGCATACAAAAAAGTGCTACCACATCTGAACAAATTGATGCACTGCTCCACATGATTATGAATGTTCAAAGTGAGATAAATGAGCTACTCAACTATATTAAGAGTCAAAAAATATCCAATGAAGATGTTATCAATAAATTTAAAATAACAACCACTTTATTTGATGAGACGAACAAAGTATTAACGCATCATATTGATGAATCAGAATTAGTAACAATCCAATTACTAGCAGCAGTAGAAAAAGTGAAAAGCTTTCCAACAAAATAGACTAAAGAAAAATCTATATAGGCGATGAAATGCGATTCGCGAATGAAGAATTAAAACGCTATGTCACGCATATGGCGACATAGCGTTTTTAGATTTTGTAAATAACAATCAAAAAAATTGCCATAGAAATAGTCATAAAAGTAAAGTGCGCTAAAGAGGTCTTAATCTGGTAGCGTTTATAGTCATAAAGTGAACGTAGAAGGATGAATAAGAAATAGAATATGCCAAGCAGACCAAAATGTACTGTACCATAAATATTAATAGTAGCCATACCACCAATCGACATTAAAACTGTTGGAATCGATGAGCTTTTCCGTGCAGG
The DNA here is from genome assembly GCF_044762775.1 of Lysinibacillus sp. NPDC096418. Classification (NCBI taxonomy): domain Bacteria; kingdom Bacillati; phylum Bacillota; class Bacilli; order Caryophanales; family Bacillaceae; genus Lysinibacillus; species Lysinibacillus sp. NPDC096418. The sequence continues at coordinate 105,718 of NZ_JBIWEY010000007.1, read as the reverse complement.
CTGCTCATCGTCCTTTTTGCTAAAGTAACGACGTCCAATATTGACCATAATTGCAAAAAGTGCAACTAGAATGAGAATGCCGAAAAAGCGTAATCCTTTAAAATGGTCTTGTATGGCTGTATCCAAATTACCTGCATAATAAAATTGACCACTTGATTCATCTAAGACATAAGCTCCTGATCCTCCCATTATTATTTTAAAATACTTACTTTGCCCATTATCATATTGAACAAATAAATGGTCTGCATCTTGATATGACAAATTTAGCTCTGGATTTTTTGCAGGTACGAGATTTTGAAGGAGGTTTTCAAGTTGAATAAGCCATTTTGTGTCGTCATTATGTCGTGAAGATAATAGGAAACTAGATTGTAAATTATATGTTTTATCAGCATCTGCACCTTTTAAAGCAATGGAATCAATAATGTGAACAACTTCATCTATTTCGGTAGATTGCGGTGGTAAAGTCATAGATGAAAGGCTACTAATGAGCAAAATAATGGCGAGTGTAGTGGCGATACTAAGGACAGCGTAGTATTGGCGTATTTCTTTTTTATGTGTTGTCTTTATTTGCTGATTGATTAGTTGCTTTGTTTGAGTTTTCGCTGCCATAGAACGTTCGATATTCAGCATTTGTTCAAATCGTCTGTCAAACATAGTCTACATCTCCCTCCAATAAATGTTGTAGCTGTTCAATACCTCTAGCTGTATCATTTTTTACTTTTGCTTCGGAACAACAAAGAATTTTTGCCGTTTCTTTAATGGAAAAGCCTTCAATCTTGCGTAAAATAATAGCTTCGCGATAAGTAAATTTTAATTTTTGTATCGCTGTATATAATGCTTGTGTTTCCTCATCGGCGAGTAACCATTCGTGAGGTACGTAAGTTTTTTCCTCACGTTCATGCTTACTTGTAAAGGGAATAAAGGATAAAATTCGCTGTCGTTTGTAATAGTCATAGACTACATTGCGTGCAATTTTCCTCAACCAGGTCAGCTCACTTGCCTCTCCGCGGAAATGTTGAATATTTTTGTGACACCGTATGTATGTTTCTTGTGTTAAATCTTCTGCCGTTTCAGGATGACTGACCATCAGTAATATAAATTTATAAATACTCGTACTATGTAGTTCGTATAATTCCTCCGTTCGCAGATCCACTTTGCTCACCTCTTTCATCTATAGACGACTCGTCGGGATTTTTGACTCACAAATTTAAGAGATATATCGATAATTTTGTAAAGTATATCGATAAAACTAAAAAGTAGGGCGATAAATTCATGAAGCTGTCCGATAAATTTCGAAAGTATACGGATAATCTGAGTCTACTGAATTAAATAGGTGAGTGCTGGAAAAACTCCGAGACCGATGAAACTCTGTATTTGCCTCGTAATGTAGCTAAGGAAATCGGTGTGTTGTTTGGCGGAAGATTGACAAGAGGAGCAGATGTTCTTGGAAAGTCAAGAACATCAAGGGGAAATGAAAATATGAAGCGTAAAGGAGATACATGTGATATGCAATGTATCTCTCTTTAAATAGGGAGATTTCAAAAGATACTGTATCTTAGTTCCTGGGTCACCATGGTTAAACCTCTTTTAATTTTTCATAAATCCGTCTTTTTCGATAGAGCATGATACCTGCTTCGGCAACATCATTGATCATTCCTTTATTTGCATATGCACCGAAAATCATCCCAGCTATTGGCACCATTTGAAAAAGCTTTTTCCAACCGAATTGGTCACGATATGTAAAAAATACTTCCTGCCAACCTTGTAGCTGTGAAATCATATTTTCAGAGGCATTATTATCTTCATGCATGGTAGATAATTCATTCAATATCGCCTCTTTGCCGACAATATCAGCAGAAGAGAACTGTAGGCATTTCACAATGAAAATGCGTTCCATTTTATCATTTGGGTCAAAGCCATGAATAATCGCAATTTCTTGCAACGTTTTTAATGCCATTCCCAATATAACGGGAATATCTATCGCTAATGTGAAAATACCTCCTATGCCAGTGGAAGCACCTTGGACAGTAGCCAATTTTACACGGTCATTTTGGAGTTTTTCACTAATCGAAATCATGTCTGCTAAAGGTATCTGTCCTATGTCGGAAATAGTATGGATTTCTTCATAAGAAGATGTGTCACGTATTTTTTGAATCATAGCTTTTTCACTGATTAAATATTTTCCACCGGTTTGAATATAATTTCCTAACTCGGCCACTAGTAAACCTATTTTATTTTGAATGAAAGCGGGGGTCATTTTATCTAAGATTTTAAAAGGGATACGACCGAGCTTTTCCCAAAACCATAAGCCTTTTTGATCTTTTTCCCATGATTGAATTTCCGACAAATATGCTTCTAATTGTTCTCGAGTGTCCAATATTCATATCGCCCCTTAAATACGTTTATTTTAAATACGAGAAAAATTATAAAAAGTTTCATTATGGGAAAATAAAGCGCTACGTTAAATTACTCTTTTACAAAATTAATCTGGTATCAGTATCTGATTTTAGTTATATTCATCATAATAAAGTTTTTCTTTACTAGTTACTAAGGGGTGAGGACAGTTGAATTTTTCTGCATTAGATAATGAGGTCGTATTATTAAAGCCATTAGAAGAACATGATGTAGCTGGAATTTTGGCAGCAGGAAGTTATCCAGAAGTTTGGACGCATTTACCCACAACTATTGAAAATGAACAGGATGTGCATAACTTTGTGGATAAGGCATTGCAAGGAAAATTGCTGAACAAAGAATTCCCGTACGTTATTGTGGATAAAAAATCTGGAGAAATTATAGGGTCTACAAGGTTTATGGATATTGATGAATCCCATCAACGAGTAGAAATTGGCTTTACATGGTTAACACCTGCCTATTGGCGCACAACAGTGAACACCAACTGTAAATACTTATTATTAAGCTACTGCTTTGAAGTACTAGACTTACGGCGTGTACAAATTAAAACAGATTATGAAAATACACGTTCCCAAAAAGCAATCGAACGAATAGGGGCTGTAAAGGAAGGGATTCTACGTAATCATATGATTCGAAAAGATGGAACGACACGCCATACAGTTATGTATAGTGTGATAAGAGAAGATTGGCCAGAAATGAAATTGCATTTGAAGGAACTTTTGAAATAAGGGGAGAGAATATCAAAATCCACAAGAAGAAAAAGAATGGTCTTAGTCGACCATTCTTTTTTTATAGAAAAATGCTGTCACAAGCCACGTCAAAATAGTCCATAAGAGTATTGTAACGAATGGGATGATTATATCAGTTGAGGAATAATTCCCTTCTAGAACTTCAGCTAATAGTGAAAGTTGGGTGCTTGGTAGCCACTCAGCAATTTTTAAAATAGGGTATGCCTCTGACATTGCAAAGACCATAGGACCACCTATGAAAATAAACATGACGGGTAAAATAATTACGGACGCTTCCATTATTGTTTTTGTATATAATCCACAAAATGTTCCGATTCCAATGTAGAAAAGTGCTGATAGTAGTAAGGCAATTGATAATAATAAAAGATTAGCTGGCTTATAACCAAGAAGATACACTGTTAGGGCAACTACAGCACTAGATAATACAAGGACGAATAAGCTTTTACCTATTAAAATATCTCCAAGTGTGGCAGGGGATAACATTAAACTACGAAGCGTTTTTTTTTCTTTTTCCTCTGCGATTAAGCAGCATTGTACATAGGCTGTAACAAGAGAAAAGACAATGTTAATGGTCATAAGATATGTTTGTATGTCGCTTATACCCATTTTATTGAAACCAAACGCTAAAATAAGCGGCATCAGAGCCATAATAGATACTGCATAGTTTCGTACAAATTCCTTGTAATCCTTCATGAAAATAGCTTGAATACGTGTCATTGAAAGGTTCATACTAAATCACTCCCTGTTATTTGCATAAAAATATCCCCTAAAGTAGGTTCGTTTGTATAAATACGTGCAACCTCATCAGATTGCATCCAAGAAAATAATTTCTGTGCATCCTCGGCGCCACTTTGAATCGTTTCGGACGTACCATTTTGTAATTCAACAGTGATAGAATTATCGCCGAATTCCTTTTTTAATTGTTTTGGAGCACCCATTGCTCGAATTTTCCCCTGATGTAAGAAGGCAACGCGGTCACATAGTAGTTCAGCTTCGCCCATATCATGTGTTGTTAAAAAGATCGTTGTGCCCATGTCATTTAATTTGCGTAAACCGTTGTAAATATGTTGTGTATTCACAGGATCCAGCGCTGAAGTAGGTTCATCTAAAAATAATAACTCCGGTTTATGCATAATCGCGCGAGCAAGTGTAACACGTTGAAGCATCCCTTTAGAAAGCTGGCTAATTTTCTTTTTACGCTCAGCATATAAATTAACAAAATCTAAAGCATCTTTTATGGAAGAATAAGGCAGTTCGTATAGCTGACAATAAAGTTTTAGGTTCTCTTCAATTGAAAGGCGTGTATATAGGCCACTATTATCTGTTAAAATTCCAAAACGTTTACGATTATTACTGTGCCTCATTTCACTAGCAGCACGACCGAATATTGAAACATCGCCTGAAGTTTTCTCTGTTTGTGCTGTTAAAATTTTTATGGTAGTTGTTTTACCAGAGCCACTAGGTCCTAGGAATCCAAAAATTTCTCCTTTTTTAATAGAGAATGAAACGTCTTGTAAGGCAACTTCCTTGTTAAATGCTTTTTTTAAATGCTGTACATCAATGACTGTCTCCATGTGTAAACCTCCTGAGTGTTGTTGATGTCTTCACTTTAAAGCACATTTGAAAATGCTACATTAGATTTCGGCTGAAAGGATGAAAATTGGCGCTTAGTGGAGGTATATTCCTCTGACAGGAGTCGTTTATTTCCTGGGAAATCTACTAAATTCCGAGTATTTCTTTTAAATCTGCTAGTTTATTTTTCGATAATGGAACTACAGTTTTTTCTGCACTATTTAGTGCCAAACTATAGCTATTGCGTGTCCAAGTGATGATTTCACGTACCTTTTGTAGGTTGACGATATATGAACGGTGGCTTCTGAAAAAACCGAATGGTGTCAGTTTTTGTTCTAAATCGTTAAGTGACAGTGTGCATGGAAATGCTTCTCCAGCAACAAACACTGAAACAACACCTTCTACACTTTCAATGTAGTCAATCTCAGGTGGGTTGAACAAAATGATTTTGTCATTTTTCTTTGTAGGAATTTTATCGAGTCGTATTGGTGCATTTTCAATAGGGGAGGGGGTTGTTTCTAGATCCTCCTCTTTTACATCAAGAGTATGTAGGCCTTGAGCATCTAATCGATATATTTCGCTACTCGAAATAAGTAACTCCTCAAAGTTGTTGGAAAGTAAAATAATTGTTTTTTCTTGTTTTTGAAGGGCTGCTAAGAGCTGAAGTACGTTTTGTTTCGAAAATTCATCTAGATTTTGAAACGGCTCCTCGACTACTTGAAGTGGAGCAGTATTTAGATAAGTGTGGAGTAATTTTAAGCGTTGTTTTTCACTGTTTTTAAGTTTGTTAATAAAAGTGTTTTTTTGCTCAGTCAGGGCAAAAAGTTTTAATAGCTCTTCCTTGTCTTGTGAACGGGCACTGAAAAGCCCTTGGCAAAAATGAATATACTCAGCTACCTTGAGTCTTTCATATAAAGCATGTTCACGTTCTTGTGTATATGTATTTTGTTGTTTTGTAAACCATTGCAGTAATGTATGGATTTTCGCCACATCTGTATAGATACCAATAACGGCTCCCGTTTGAAATGGAAGTTGAAAGCTTGGATAAATGACATTACCCGATTCAATATAAGGGTCGATTACTAAATAATTGGGTTGATTCAAAATGATATCCTCCAGAAAAAAGATTTTTATATAAAATTTTTAATATGAGTGTGTGCTTGCAAAGCACTTTCTAGATGAAAAGCATAATTTTGCTCATCCATAAAGCCATGTTCACCAACAAATTGCATGGTTTGTACAAAATGTATATGTTGGAGTGCGTGTTTCATGCCATTAACATTGAAACCTTTTTCATGGCCAGGCAATAGTACAAGTGTTGGGCAACTTGGTTGAACATCTAAATATTGACGAATGTGTGAGCCATAGACACAAACAACTCGAGACAATGGCAGCGTAGAAAGTCGCCAAGCTAGTGTAGCTCCCACACTAAATCCAATCAAAATCACATCCTGATATTGTTCAATTGCTGCTCTTAGCTGCTGTGATAGCTGTAGTAACGGTGCGTTAAAGCCGACTTCTTTAGTGAAGTAGTCGTATGCTTCTTTTTCTTGTAGGTAAGGGAAGACCTTGCCATCAGAGTAAAGTGCAACACATTCAACTACAGTTTGGTCATCGCTAAATTCAATGGCCTGTTCTTTTATAAACTCATTCACACCATATATTTCGTGTAAGATAAAAATCTTCCGATGCATATAATCACCTTTATTATAGTTTTTATAAAGTGTTTCAAAAATAGGCATGTCACATAAAAGCCTGGAAACATGCACGTTCTATGTGGGACATACCACAAAAGAAATTGAGTAACCTATGTTTCGGATACTTCAAGTAATTCTTTAGATACTATTAAAAATTTCATAAGTGCATTGGATAGAGGGACATCCTGACGTCTAATGAATACTGTTGTAACATGTGGATCTTTATCTGGAACAGCATAGGAGCAAATATTTCCGTTTTCTTTATACTGATTGGCCATACATTTTGAAACGAGCGTAACACCTAAACCTGCCTTTACACATCCTAACATACCTTCGATCGTTCCAAATTCCATTTTCTTAACCGGAAAAATTCCTTCATCCCTTAACCATTGCTCTAATTTAGCACGATAGGTGCATCCTGGGCGAAAGACAAGAATTGTTCGATTTTGTAAATCTTTTATTGTTTGAATGGGTGGTTGAGATTTATTTGCGATAAAGACTAATTCTTCTTTGATAAGTGGTTCATGGATGATCTTGGGGTGGTTAATGCTGTCAGTAATAAATGCACCATCTAAATTGTATTTTAATATTTCATTTATAAGTTCCTCAGTTGATCCAGTTTTCAGTGATAAGTTTACCTCTGGATATTGTTGGTGGTATTTGGATAGAACGGAAGGGAGACGGACAGCTGTCGTAATATCGGTGGCACCAATGGATAATGGGCCGGAAGGAAAGTCTGGATTTTTTAATGCTTCCTTTGCTTCTGTGAGTAAATTTAAAATCCGTTCGGTATATCCCAACAGTATTTCGCCATCGGAAGTTAAGATTACGCCTCTATTATTTCTATAAAATAAAGTTGTTTCGAGCTCAGTCTCTAACTTATTCACGCGATTTGTTATGTTTGATTGTACATAATTTAACTGAACAGCAGCTTTGCTAACATTGCCATGTAGGGCAACAGCTTGAAATATTTTGAGATCTTTAACATCCAATTAAAAGCCCCTCATCTCTTTGGTATCAAATTTAGTGATACTTACCATTTATTACAATCATTTTACATGATAATAGTATGTTTATACAATTTAAATGTAATTAATGTAAATAGTTGGAGGGAGTCGTTTGGAAATTTTAATTTCTAAAGTTATTAGACCTTGTATGGAATTGTTATTTGAAGTAGTAAGTAGGGTTGCAAAGAAGTATTCGAGGATTGAATTATGAAAATCATTTTTGATGCCGTTTTGCCAGTATTTGCAATCATGTTTTGTGGATATCTTTCAGGAGTCTTTGGAATTGTGAATAAAACAGGTTCTAAAAGCCTGAATAATTATGTTTTCTATGTTGCATTACCTGCATTACTTTTCCTTTCGACTGCGACGACTCCTATTAAGTACTTAGCAAATTGGAGTTTTATTAGTATTAATTTAGGAGGGATACTTGCCAGTTTCGTTATTGCTATAATAATTTCAAGATTTGTTTATAAAAATAGCTTTTCTACATCTTCTTTATACGGAATGAATGCCTCTTATGGGACAACAGGATATATGGGAATCCCTCTAGCGATTGCAGCTTTTGGTCAAGAAGCAGCATTACCAGCAGCACTTGCAACATTAATTCATAACATTCCTGTTATAACGATTGTCCTTTTGACATTTGAAGTGTCCAGAACAATGAAGAATTTAGGATTGGGTAAACAGATTATAGAAATAGCTTGGGATGTTCTAAAACCAGTTTTAAAAAATCCATTAACAATTTCAGTAGTAGCTGGAATAGTCGTAGCTATGCTAGAGCTTAAATTACCTACGTCTATTCAAAACTTTGCACAATTACTTGCAGGTGCCTCCGGACCAACAGCTTTATTTGCATTGGGCCTTGGGTTAGTAGGACAAACTAAAGTTATAAAAGAATTTGAAGTGAAAAAATCAGAAGTTGCCGTTATAGTAAGTTTAAAGTTACTATTACAGCCTTTAATTACGTTAGGGTTAATGATGTTTGTGTTTGAGGTCAATATGCTTTGGGGGAGTATTGCAGTTTTAATGTCTGCTTTACCGGTAGGTGCAGGTGTTTTTGTATTTGCTCAGAAATATGAAAAATTAGAGCAACAAACATCGATAGCTATCTTGGTATCCATGGTCATATCTATTTTTACAGTTTCAAGTTTACTGGTCTATCTTAGTCAATAAAATACACGGAAAATTCACGTTAAGGTTGCTACGGATGGGCTGCTTAAAAGAAAAGAGGATCTTTAATATGCTATCTTTTGAAGTGCAGGTAGAAATTAGTGTAGAGAGGGTTGCGACTTACGCGGTGCACGCGGAAAGTGAAATGAACTTTTAACATATAGAAAGGCAATTGAACAAGAACGCCAATTATAAAACGAAGCCAATCCCATATATCGAGGATTGGCTTCGCTTTATTTTATAGTTTGAGTCATGAATGTTTTCATTTCAACACTGAGGTTACTTAATTCTTCAATAATCTCACTAAAATCCTGAACAAGCAGAGCCTGTTCGTTTGTGGCACTATTGATTTGTCCCATGCTTTGTTTTAAGTTCTCGAGATTATTATTAATACTGCGTAGTGAAGACTCTATACTGTCAGTAGCGGATGCTGTTTCGGAAGACAGCTTACGGACTTCCTGAGCCACGATGTTAAAGCCGGCTCCATGTTGGCCCGCACGTGCTGCTTCAATGGAAGCATTTAAGCCAAGTAAATTGGTTTGGCGGGAAATGTTTTTAATTAAATCTGTGACACCGTTTGTCTTTTCCGCATCCTCTAAAGCAAATTGAGCCTGCTTATTGATTTCTTCACTGGTCGCAGCTAGTTCCTCTGAATGAGAAGCAATTGTATGTACTTTATCTTGAAGGTTATGGATTACGTCATTCATTGTAGCGATATATTTTTCCAGCTTTAGTGTGTTATCAACTGGTAATCCAAAAGCCAGTGCACCTACAATACGCCCGTTTTCATGTACAGGAAATGAAAACGCATTAAAATCTACCCCATACACTTCTTTCGGGACTAAAAGATTTGCACTTTGTCCTCTTAGAGGAGTATGGAGATTTTCGTCATCTGCATTAATCTTTTGCCCATTTCTATAGCCAACATCTAATCGCTTACCAGCTAAGTAGGTTACGATCGTTTCACTTTCTTTGTCAACCAATGCCATTATGGCCTCTTCTTTAAATGCAAGATGAATATAAGGCATGGCCATGGATAAAGCCGTAATAATATTCATAAAAACCCCTCCGTATTCGATAATGTAAAATGTTTTGGGGATCATTGTATTATGTACAGGATCTATAATTACCCAATTTCATCCACCAACTTAATTGTATAGAAAAAAACGGTTGATAGAAAGAGTTCTTTAAAATAATTGATGTTAAATTTAGAGTTAACTCACAATAGCGAAATAACTATAGGGAAGCTCTATCGTTATCATAGAAATAATAGAATTGTTTGATTGATTGCTAGTTCCTATAATTATAAATAATCGACGGTTCCTATGTTGATAAGAAAAATAAAGGGGGAATTTACTTGACTACAAATATTGCAGGGATAAAAATTCCAGACAGTCGTCTAGCAGTTGAAGCACAGGATATTTTGAAAGAGCATGGTTCGGATTTACTTTGGAACCACTCGAATCGGGTCTATTTATTCGGGGCATTGCAAGGAGAAAAGGCAAAGAAAAGATATGATGCGGAACTTTTATATGTCAGTGCATTATTCCACGACTTAGGGTTAACGAAAAAGCATAGTAGTCCAGATAAACGCTTTGAAGTAGATGGCGCGAATGCTGCGCGTCAGTTTTTAACAGTGCATAATATCGATGAACGTTCGATTCAACTAGTGTGGGATGCGATTGCGTTACATACAACAATAGGTGTTGCAGAGCATAAGGAAAATGAGGTTGCGTTGTTATATGCAGGAGTGGGTCTAGATGTAATGGGGGATGGTTATCACGACTTAACGGCTATAGAACGCGATGCAATTACGCAGGCATTTCCACGTAATCAATTTAAACAAGAGATTTTGCCAGCGTTTTTTGAAGGGTTTAAACATAAACCTGAAACGACTTTTGGCAATATAAAATCAGATGTATGTGCATTATACATTCCAAATTATAAATCGAAAAACTTCTGTGATTGCGTTCTGCATTCACCGTGGTCCGAGTAAATAAAACTCAAAGGGGGATACACATGAACCAACAAGCTAGTAAAAAAAATCGATGTGCATCATTACAAGACAAGGTAGTTTCGGCGAAAGAGGCTGCTTCATGGATTAAAGATGGAATGCTACTTGGCATGAGTGGCTTTACACGCGCAGGAGATGCTAAGGTTGTGCCACTTGCACTAGTTGAAAAAGCTAAAACTGAAACTTTCAAAGTGGATGTTTATACAGGAGCTTCACTAGGCCCCGAAGTAGATCAATACATGGCTGAGGCGGGGATTATTCGTAAAAGAGCACCTTACCAAGGCGATCCTGCGATTCGTCAAATGATAAATAGGGGAGAAGTTCTTTATACAGATGCTCATGTTTCCCAAAATGCGGAACTTATTCGCCAAGGTATTGTAGGACCAATTGACTTTGCAATTATTGAGGCAACTGCAATCACAGAAGATGGCTTACTTATTCCAACGACATCTGTTGGGAATTCGCCAATCATTGTACAAATGGCGAAAGAAATTATTGTTGAGCTAAACATCTCACACCCGGATTCGTTAGAGGGGATTCATGATATCTATATTCCTGAGGCACAAGGGGAACGTGGACCTATTCCTTTAACGAGTGCAGGAGAGCGTATTGGTACGATAGGTATTCCATTAGAACTAGCTAAAGTGCGTGGTATTGTTCTTTCAGATATACCAGATGCACCGTCAACAATTGTACCGCCAGATGAAGAAACAGCTGAGATGGCAGCGCATTTATTGAATTTCTTACGTGATGAAATTAAGGCAGGACGCTTAACAAATACATTAGCACCATTACAATCAGGGGTTGGTTCAGTAGCTAATGCGGTGTTAAATGGTTTCCTAGACTCAGAATTTGAAAATTTAGAGGTGTACTCGGAAGTTTTACAAGATACAGTGTTTGATTTATTAGACGCTGGCAAAGTTAAATCTGCTTCAGGCACGTCAATTACATTAGCGAAGGAACGTGCTGAACAGGTTTATAGCAATTTAGAAAAATATACGGATCGTTTAATTCTACGTCCACAAGAGATTTCTAACCATCCTGAAATCATTCGTCGTTTAGGATTGATTTCAGTGAACACAGCTTTAGAGCTTGATATTTATGGGAATGTGAATTCCACTCATGTATCTGGTACAAAAATGATGAATGGTATTGGTGGTTCAGGCGATTTTGCTCGAAATGCAAGACTAGGTATTTTCGTCACGAAGTCTTACGCAAAAGGTGGCAATATCTCAAGTGTTGTACCAATGGTTTCACACGTTGATCATACAGAGCATGATGTGGATGTAATCGTGACAGAACAAGGGGTAGCTGATTTACGAGGCTTAGCGCCAAAAGAACGTGTACCTCTGATCATTAATAATTGTGCACACCCTGATTACCGCGAGCAGCTCTGGGCATATTACGAAGCGGCAGTGGAGAAGACAGGTAATCACCACACACCTCATCTATTAGAAGAGGCGCTATCATGGCATATCCAATTGGCAACTACAAAATCGATGAAGAAATAAAAAAGATGACTGAGCATATCGCTTAGTCATCTTTTTTGCATCATTGACTTTGGGTAGCGACTTTTAACCCTAGCCCAATATAGATAGTACCTACGATTTTGCCACTCCAACGGCCGATTCGAGACGGTCCCTTAAATAGTTGCTTGAGCTGTTGTACGCTCAAGACAATCGATGTTGTATAGAGGACACTTAGCACAACAAAGATTAAGCCGAGCGTCAAAATTTGAAGAAAGGCAGCACCTTGTTGGGGATGCACAAACTGTGGCAAAAAGGCTAAAAAGAATAATGCAGTTTTCGGATTGAGTACTTCTACGATAATAGCTTTTCGATAGGCATCGTTAGAAAAATCCGGAGGACTCTCTGGTAGCGAAGCATCCTTTGGCTTTTCAATGATGGCACGCACACCTAGATATATAAGATATATGGCGCCTGCATACTTTACTACATTGAAGGCTGTTGCAGAGGTCATCAAAATAGCAGAAAGTCCAACTGCTGCGAATAATGTATGAATTAAATCACCTGTTGCAATACCAAGCCCTGTCATTATGCCTGCCCTACGCCCATGTTGAACCGTACGAGTAATCGTTAAAAATACTGCTGGACCAGGTATTAAAAAAAGACCAATGACAATTATTATAAATGTACTTAAAGTAGAAAAAGAAAACATAATATGGACCTCCTTTTGTTATATAGAAATAGTTATCCCGACGAGTAGAGCACGGATTGAATGGACCTGTCTTAAAAAATAGTAAGCTGAGAGTAGTTGTTTTTTGATATACAGGTAAAAATCCGCGAAGACTCTCGCAGAAAGTAAAGATGATTTTTTACCATGTAGAAAGCAAGCTGTTCTGCTTAACTGGACTTTTTGACACTCCATTATTTAAGTAATGCTTTTATAGTATGAAGGCTTTTTTCAGGCGCTATCAAGCCTGCACTGGATAGATTTTCTAAGAATAACTGTATAAATGCTTTCGAACAAAAATTAATAAATTTATCTTTACGATAGAGGAGTATAATTTCCCGTGTTAAATGAGGGTTATAAATAGAACGCTCACTTATAATTTCAGTTTTATGTAAACTATAAAGCGTTTTAGAAATAATAGTAGCACCTACATTCTGTTCTACGAGTTTAAAAATGGCATCTACGCTCGCTGTTTCTAGTTTTGGAGTGACAGACAAATTTTCATTGAGAGCAGCATGTTCAATTACTTTGCGACATTGATTCATAGTTGGAAACAAAATAAGTGGATATTGTAATATATCTTTGAAGTGAACAACTTCAGGTGTTAAAAGTGGATGATCATTATGTGCAACGACTAATAAGTCCTCTTCGTATAAAGGGATTTTTATTAGTTGTTCACCTTCATAATTAAACTGCTTCTGCAAATAGGTGATAGCAAAATCGATTTTATTATTCTTTAAAAGTGTTAACAAATCATCAGAACTACTAATGCTAACTTGGATGTCTGGATATTTATTGTGATAGCTAAGTAGTTGCTCTGATACTAAATTTGTCAGTTCACCAGGTAGTGCACCGATGACTAATTTCCCTGCTTTCAAACTTTTTAAATCGCTAATCTGATTTTTTGTATTTTCTAGAGCATGGAATATATGCGTGCACTGCTCATATAAAATTTCTCCAGCGTCAGTAATCGCTATTTTCTTTCCTAGCCGATCAAACAAAGGGACACCGATTTCATTTTCCAATACTTTAATTTGATGGCTAAGTGTCGGCTGTGAAATATTTAATTTATCAGCTGCCTTAGTAAAATGTAGCTCTTTGTATAACGTCATGAAATATTCAAGTTGTCTTATTTCCATGTATGTACCTTCCTTATAGGGGAGATGTATTTAGTATAGCATGCGAGAAATAGAAATTTTGGAATAAATAGATGAACAACAGGCAAAGTAAAAAACCTCCTTCGCTGTAATGCAAAGGAGGTTTTTTGGCTATTTACAAAATTGTTTACGTAAGTTGGGCAACTTGATCGTAGGCATTTAAGGCATTAACACCATGTGCAAGTGCAGAGCCAGCCTTTAAGGCAGTTGCGACCAAGATGGATTCAGCAACTTCTTCTTTTGTAACGCCTAGTTTTTTTGCACCTTGTACATGTAAAGAAATGCAGTACGGGCAACCAGTTGTATGGGCCACAGCAATCGCAATTAATTCTTTTTCTCGCCCTGATAGGAGTCCGTCCTTCATCGTTTGAGTATCAAAATTGATAAAGGCTTTAAAGGCATCGGGTTGTAGGCTAGAAAACTCTTTTAAGCGTGAAAAATATTGCTCTTTATAAAGTTCTTCCTCCTCAGTACCATCATAGGCATTTAAGGCATTAACGCCATGTGCTAGTGCAGAGCCAGCCTTTAAGGCGGTCGCAACCATAACAGCCTCCGCGGTTTCTTCTTTAGAAGCATTGTTGTTTTTAGCTTGAGTAACATGAAGCTCTATGCAATAAGGGCAGCCAGTTGTATGTGCAACAGCTACCGCAATCAGTTCTTTTAATTTTGCAGATAAAACACCTTCTTTTAATGCAAGTGAATCAAATTTAACAAAAGCTTTAAAAGCCTCAGGTGCGAGATCAGCAAATTCACCTAAGCGATTGAAATAATTTTTTTGATATAGACTTTCAGTTGACATGGAACACGCTCCTCATCAGTTACTATTTTTGTTTGTCAGCAAAAATTATAGTCTTCAATAAAAATAATTACTAAAATCTCTTAATTGATTGCATCTAATTAGATAGGTGTACCTTTTAAAACAAAAATGGTTGCGCACCTATTTTTACTAAATGATATATAAAAAACCTTTTAATATCAAAATATTTCTAATTATCTAAAATATAACAAAGCCAATTCTAGATGGATAATGTGAATCGTTTTGTTAATTGAGAATATTAGGTTGAAGAAAGCTTTGAACTCATTAACATAGCTTTATCTTTTTTGGACAATATAACAACAGAAATAATTGCATGAGGTGATGATCATGATCATTGAAAGATCGTCCGAGTGGGAAGAAGGCTTTTTAGGTAGACTGGAGAATCCAGAAAAATGGGACAGTTGGACGTTATACAAGATGAATTACGATATAGTCAAAACGAATTTAATTACCGAATTTTCAGGACTTCAATCAGCTAAATATTTACCAAATCTAACGCCTCTAGCGCACCAATTGGAGGTAGCTGAGATCGTCATCGAAAGAATGAATGGTAAAGCGATTCTTGCAGATGAAGTTGGGCTTGGTAAAACCATTGAAGCGGGCTTGATATTAAAAGAATATCTTATTCGAGGTCTTGTGAAAAAAGCGTTAATATTAGCTCCGGCTTCCCTTATTAATCAATGGGTGGAAGAGCTTAATCAGAAATTTCATATCCCGGCAATTCCATATAAAAAGAATTATCCTATAGAACGTTACGATGTTGTCGTAATGAGTATGGATACAGCCAAAAAAAGTCCGCATCGAGAGTTAGTATATGCGCAAAATTACGACATGTTTATTATTGATGAGGCGCATAAGTTAAAAAACCATAAAACTCAAATATACGAGTTTGTTCAGAGCTTAAAAAAGAAATTTTGCTTGCTGCTAACAGCAACACCGATTCAAAATGATGTCTTTGAACTTTACTACCTCATTTCTTTATTAAAACCAGGTCATCTAGGTAATTACGAAACGTTCCAGTCTGCATTTTCAGCGAGCAAACATGACTTAGAACACGATGATTATTTAAGGGATTTGGTCCATCAAGTTATGGTCAGAAATCGAAGAGAAGATACAGGGATAGAATGGACAAATCGTCGTGTCCAAACAATTCCGATTCAATTTACAAAAGAAGAAAAAGAAGTTTACGATTTGCTGGTAGGGCTGAAAGATGTGTCGTCGGTTTTTGCAGGTTCTTTTTCATTGATTACGCTTCAGAAGGAAATGTGTAGCAGTAAGGAAGCTACTTGCTTAACGTTGACAAAGATGCGCGAAAGCTGTGTAGAACCAGATGAATTGGCTTATGTTGATGGCGTTATTGAAAAATTAATGGCATTGCAACTCAATTCGAAAGCGGAAAAAGTAATCGAAATTATTAAGCAGGCAAATGATAAAGTAATTATTTTTACCGAATATAGAGCAACGCAAATTTATTTACAATGGTATCTTCATGTAAAAGGAATTACGAGTGTGCTCTTTAACGGGAAATTTAATAAAAACAAACGTGATTATATGAAGCATATATTTAAAGAACAAGCACAAGTATTAATCGCTACAGAAGCAGGTGGGGAAGGGATAAACCTGCAATTTTGTCATCATGTTATTAACTATGATTTACCTTGGAATCCAATGAAGCTAGAACAACGAATTGGACGTGTGCATCGATTAGGACAGGAACATGATGTCCATATTTATAATCTTGCCATCGAAAACACAATTGAAAACAATATATTGGAATTATTGAATACGAAAATTGGAGTTTTTGAAAAAGTAGTGGGAGATTTAGATGACATTTTAACAAATTATAAAAAGACGATTTAAGAGTATAGCTGCCAATGCGGATTATTTCACCCGAAAATATAACAACAGGGTTCGCAAGAGGAGGGTATAGATGTATCCACAACAAGTTCATAATTTTTTACAACAATTCTTTACTGAAAATAATTGCCCTATTTTAGGTGGGAATGAGCATTGTATCACCGTTCAATTGACGATTGATATGGATAAAAGGATAATGAATCGTCCTTTCTACTGGCAATACGTAGAAGCTACAAATGGTGAACCATGCCCAGCACAAGTAACATTTATTACCGATCAAAATAAACTTGAAGAAAAAATCGTAGGTGAAGTTATCCATTTTGGATCGCCTCGGCTTAATCAGCTGTTTCAAGCAACTAAAGGGCTAGGCGCTTTTGTACAAATGTTTGAGAAGGTGAACAAGTTTGCAACTAACTCTTTACTAACACCTTGGCTAGGTGTGAATTATAAAGTTTCGTATTGTAGCGACCAAACGAAAGAAATGCTGTATTCTTTTGGGATTAACTTAATGACAGGTGAGATTATCGAGGATTTCCAAGAATCTTTGTGCCATATAGATTTAGACTCCGTTAATTCAGAAGATGCCTTTCAAGTGCAGTACATTATTAAACCGATTCGTGCGCTCCAACGATTAGATGCAAAAGTGGAAAATCTCATCCAACAAGATGATCATACTTGGGCAGAAGAAGCAAGAAAAAGGTGGAAAAGAAGTCAAAGAGTATTAGATTATTTTTACGAGGGTGTAGAAGAAAAGCCAGAGTGTTATGAAATAGAAAAGAAGGCTTTAGAAGAACAGTACGATGCTAAAATTAGAATTGAAATTGTAAATGGTGGGTTATTTTATTTAACATAAAAATGAATGGAGTTAGCTTAAAGATTTTTTTAGAGCTGCTCTTTTTGCGTTTTCGTATATATGTTAAAATAATTTATGTAATTTTCAGATTTTTGAAAAGGGAAAGGGGGCTTTGGTATTGGTGAATGTTTCGTTATTTTTAGTGATGTGTATATTGCTCATTATTTTACCGGGTCCTGATACAGCCATTGCGACCAAAAATACACTTACTGTTGGGAAGAAGGGCGGAATACAAACGATGATGGGTTCGTGCTGTGGTCTACTCATTCATACGTTTGCTGCAGTCATTGGACTTTCAGCTATTATTGTAAAGTCTGCATACGTATTTGCAATAATAAAATACGTGGGAGCAGTCTACTTATGTTATTTAGGCTGTAAAACTTTATGGGCCCTAAAAGAATTACGCTCGCAGCAAATAGAAGAAGATAAAGAATCTGAGACAGACGAAAAATACAATAATCATTCTTCCTTTAAACAAGGATTTTTAACGAATATTACAAATCCAAAAGTTGCTGTGTTTTTCTTAACATTTTTACCGCAATTTGTAGACGGTACGGGGAATACGTTCCTGCCATTTTTGATGATGGGGATCATTTACACGGCTTTAACCGCTATGTGGTTTGTTTTCTATGTATATTTATTGGATAAAATCAGTGCCTTTATGAAAAAGCCTAAAACGAAAACAGTAATTGAAGGGTTAACAGGTACAGTACTAATTGGATTTGGCATTAAGCTAGCATTAGAAAAATAAGATGTCTCAAAAATTTTTGAGACATCTTTTTTCTGTGCATTTATCAATTAAAAAAGAATGTAAGGATTATTTTTGTTGAGAAGTAGCCCAAATGTTTGTATCTGCAATTGTTGGGTTTGCGATATAGTGGCCACCCTCAATTTGAAGTGTTTGTCCTGTCATGAACTTAGATTCATCAGAAGCTAAGAATACTACTGCATGACCGATATCATCTGCTTCACCATTGTAAGGAAGGGAATTAAATTTTGTGAAAATATCTAGTAAATCTTGTGGAATATTATTTTTAGCAGCAGGTGTTAAAATAAGCCCTGGTGCGATTGCATTACAACGAATTTTATCTTTACCGTATTGAGTTGCAATACTTTTTGTTAGGTTAACAACGCCAGCTTTTGTTGCACCATAAGCTGTACGGATTTGATCACTTGCAAAACCAGCCATTGAAGCTGTGTTAATAATAGAACCGCCACCTGCTTTTTGCATGTGAGGGATAGCATAACGGCTACCAAGTAATACTGATTTTAAGTTAATGTTTACTAAACGATCCCATTCATCTAAATCAATATTTACAACGTCTAAATCTTTACGAACATTAGTGCCACCAACGTTATTAAATAGAACTGTAAGTGAGCCGTATTGTTCAACAGTGAATTCAACTGCTGCTTCGATTGATTGAGCATCACCTGCATCAAGGAATATTGCTGATGCTTCGTAACCTTCTTTTACTAAAGTTTCTGCAAGTTCTTTTGCACCCTCAATATTATAATCGGCAATAACAACTTTTGCTCCTTGTTTTGCCAATAATGTTGCTGCTGATAAACCAATTCCTGATGCGCCACCAGTAACTAGTGCTACTTTATTTTCTACACGTTTCATAAGAAGTTCCTCCTGCAATAAGCGATGAAAGAGTATGTACTAGATTACTTAAGCGCGATACTCGTCTCTATCATTATTCATATTATTGTCACATTTAATAGTTTAGCATTAAACTATTAACAATTAAACAAATATGCCCGAGTATTTTTTACTAATGGGAATTTATCGTATAGAAGCTCCAAGAAAACATTGCACTGGTGAAATAGGAAATAGTCATTCAAGAAGTTTTAGATTTAGTAAGCCTATTGATTTAGGCAAATAAAAACTCCACGGTATGTTAGGGAAATAACCGTGAAGTTTGAAAGAAACGATATTATGTTTTGTGAAAAACTCTCAAGTAGGCATAAGATTACGGGGTATCTTGGTCGACAATACGTTGTAGTTGTGCCAATTTATTGTCCCAAAACAGCTCAAAGTATTGTAGCCAGTCTTCGATTTCTTTCAGCCGATCGGCATGCAGTGTGTAAATTTTTTCTCGCCCGCTTTTTTGTGCAGAAATCAGTTTGACTTCTTCTAAAACTTTTAGATGCTTTACAACAGCTGTACGACTAATAGAAAAATGTTCAGTAATTGCAGTGATTGGTTTATCGCCAGCAGAAAGAAGTTCCAGGACATGTCGTCTTGTAGGATCAGCTATTGCTTGAAAAACATCATGCTTTTCAGCTGATTGGCTCACTCTGCTTCTACAGCCTCTTTTAATTTTTGTCCGATAATCATTGACCAGCCACCGTCCATATTTTTATGAACATCTTTGACCGCCATGTTTGCTTTAGGCACGATCTGTGAAGCTTCATTCCAACCACCGTGTGTTAACGTAAATTCGGTTTTGTCACCAATTTCCTCTAACTCAAATGTTACAAACCAACCATCCGTATCCCATGCAAAACGTACATAATGTGGTTCATTTACTTGCTCAACTTTACAAGGTGATGGTCCAAAAGGAGATTGTATCGTAAATTCATGACCTACTTCAGGTTTAAAATCATTTGGCATAAACCATTGAGCTATTTGTTCTGAGTCTGTAACCTTTTTCCACACCTTTTCAATTGGTGCATTTAACGTAATCGTCTTTATGATATTTTGTAATTTTTCAGTCATATAAAAACTCCTTTAATAAAAGTGTAACCATAGGGTGTCATTATTATGTAACACCTTATGGTTATATGTCAAGAGAATATCTGTTAAAGTGCTGGAGTAATTAAAATAATTACTTCATTAACTGGGTTGAGCGGAATAATGTTTTTTTATACCTAAAACATTATTGAGGTTCATAAAAGTTACCAATTTTTCTCTGAAGATTTATGTAATGACTAAACTTTTTTGGGGAAACACTAAGCAAAGTTAGTATTAACTAGAAAAGTGATTTTGTTAAGAAATTTTGAGGGCTTTTGACTGAAAAATAGGAATCATTATTCATTTTACAACCCTTTAGCTTTTTGTTAGAATCCATTTTAAAAGTCTGTCGTCAGATGTCTGTAAATAGATTTAAAAAAGGAAGCGTTTTCTTCCTAAAAATGAAGAAGGTGGTTACTATGAACATACTATGGGGAATAGGCGGTATACTTGTTGTTTTAGGTATTGCGTTCCTTTTATCAAATGCTAAGAAGTCGATTAAGTGGCAAACAATTCTAGCTGGTTTATCTATTCAAATTTTGTTTGCGTTTATCGTTTTAAAATGGGAGACTGGTCGCCAGGTACTTCTCACGTTTTCAGACGGTGTACAAAATTTAATATCTTATGCAAATGAAGGAATTGGGTTTTTATTTGGCCCTTTAGCAGATCCAGAAAATATGGGGGGGATGGTTTTTGCGATTTCAATATTAACCGTTATCATCTTCTTTTCTGCCCTTATTTCAGTGTTATATTACCTAGGGATTATGCAGTTCTTTATTCGAATCATTGGGGGAGCGCTTTCGAAGCTTCTTGGGACAAGTAAGGCTGAGTCAGTGTCTGCAGCAGCTAACATTTTTGTTGGGCAGACAGAAGCACCACTTGTTGTTCGACCATTTATCGCGAAAATGACAAAATCTGAGCTGTTTGCTGTTATGACAGGAGGGCTTGCATCAGTATCAGGTTCAGTTCTTGTAGGGTATGCGTTGTTAGGTGTACCTTTAGAATACTTACTTGCCGCAAGCTTTATGGCTGCTCCTGCAGGGCTAATTTTGGCCAAAATGTTCATTCCCGAGACGGAAACTGTGGATGAAGGAAACTTTAAGTTGTCAAAGGATGAGGAAGCTGCGAATGTAGTGGATGCAGCTGCACGCGGGGCAAGTGATGGTATGAAACTTGCTGTTAACGTTGGTGCGATGTTACTTGCTTTTATTGGTATTATTGCATTGCTTAACGGTTTACTTGGTGGTATAGGTAATTTCTTCGGATTTAAAGGGTTAAGCATTGAAGGGATTTTAGGTGTGATATTCTCACCATTAGCATTTGCTATTGGTGTACCATGGTCTGAGGCCATTACAGCAGGGTCCTTTATTGGACAAAAGCTTGTATTGAATGAGTTCGTTGCTTATTCATCATTTGCTCCGGTTATTCCAGATCTATCCGATAAAGCAGTTATTGTAGTCAGCTTCGCATTATGTGGATTTGCGAATTTAAGCTCAATGGCGATCTTATTAGGTGGCTTAGGTTCAATGGTACCAAGTCGCCGACAAGATATTGCTCGTTTAGGAATTAGAGCAGTTGCAGCTGGTATGTTAGCGTCTTTATTAAGTGCTTCAATTGCAGGTATGTTTATTTAATATCTTTTTAGTAATCGGCTATAGTAAGCGAATTTAACAAAACAATTTTATTATGGAGTTTTTTACACCTATTGTATAGCGCAGTAGGTGTTTTTTATTTTTTGAAAAACCCATCTAATTATAAGCCATTACGTAATATTAATTGGTTTGGTGCATTTGATGGAGTACTTGGATATAGGAGTTGAATATGCTAGAAATGTGGAGCGACTATTTTAGAAATTAAAATTAATGAAAATATAGTAGATTTTAGACCCTCCGCAATTATTAGTGGAGGGTTTTTATTATTGGAGAAGGGTAGGTGTAAGTATGGAGACAAATACGCTTTGGGCGTCGATTGTAGGTGTCATTACGGCATGGACGATATATTTAATTGGCGGAGTCGATGAATTGATAAAAGCACTAGCGATATTAATGGCGATCGACTTCACACTAGGGCTAATGGTGGCTTGGGTGATGAAAGACATAGATTCACGTAAGGCTTTTAAGGGCTTATTAAAAAAGACAGCGATGATTTTAATGGTTGTTGCAACAGTTCAATTAGATTACGCAACAGATAGCGGCGATTTTATGCGTAATGCTATGATTTTATTTCTAATAGGCATGGAAGGAATAAGTATGATAGAAAACCTAGGACAATTGGGAATAAAAGTACCTCGATTTTTAAAGAACGTTTTTACTCAATTAAAAAATGATGATGAAGATAAATCGAAAGATGATGAGGATAAATAACAAGTGTAACAACTAAATATCGAGCTTTAATGCAGTATAAGTAGCATTCAAATTCATGATTCAGCAATGCTTTTACGATAACAAAGCGCCGATATCCTGGTTTTTGCATAATGTAGGGCCATGTTTGTAACAAGGAGGTTGTTTTATGCTAATACCGTCGTTTAATCAACCAAGTTCTCCTCAACAAGCGATGCAAATTGTCGTCCAAAGGGTACCTGAGTAGATCATTCATTAAGATACAGAAATGGAAGATGGTATTCTAATATATGAAATGTTCATTTTGACATTTCAAAATAGGATTAATGAATTTAAAGATAAATACAAAAACAGGAGCAATTCGTAAGATTGAAGACGAAAATGATTCTGATTAATACGAATCTGATACGTGCCAAAGACCAAGCTAGCTCTAATAGCCGCTTGGTCTTTAAGCTTACTACATGGATTTTATTTTCTTTGACCAATTCAATTTAATTTTTCTAGTTATCATCATCTATCGGATTTTCGAACGTAGTCGATTCCTCTTCCAACTCAGGAAAGCGTCCGCCTATAGTTGAATGAGAGAAGTTTGAGGTGGGAATAAACGAACTAAATTAGGATAGTTTTATTTGGTTTGGAGAAAATATATCTAAAAATAATTTTGAGGCGATAGAATTGACCAAAAGTATTCTTTCCACATTTTTATTGTTCAAGCGTATTTAAACTGGATAATGGAAATGATGCAATAGATATTGAAAAGCCGAGAATTGGTTTTAATTTGTTAGTCTTTGAAAGAGATAATTGGCAATATGTGTTCAGTATTGATAAGGGTGTATCCGATAAAGTAACACCTGAAATACTCATTCAGATAGCAAATTCTATTGATTATTGAAAACATATTTCTCTAAATGGGTTCTTTATTTTACAAGTAGAAAAGGAGTGTGGAACAGTTTCCTATTTAATTAATGGTACAGGTTAGTTGAAAAAGAAGGAGTAGAAGGTTATTTTAAATAGATAAATTAAAGTGGATGTTTAAGGAAGAATAAAGTTATGCTAGAGGATTTTCTTGCATCATTACGATCTAATGGAAATATCGCTTTGGATACACGAATAATCGTTGTGCTAACAGTGTAAAGCATTATGAATAATAACAATAAGGAGGAGATCAATATGACGAAGACAAACAAGGAGTTACCACTAGAACAGCGTGAGGAATTAATCAGAACTTTGAAAGTTCGTTTTGAGAAAAACATGAAACGCCACAAGGATTTAGAATGGACTCAAGTTCAAGCTAAGCTTGAAGCTAATACTGAAAAATTGTGGTCGCTTAATGAGATGGAAGTTACTGGTGGTGAGCCAGATGTTGTGGGGCAAGACGAAAAAACGGATGAATATATTTTTTATGATTGTTCAGCGGAAAGTCCTAAAGGTCGCAGAAGTGTTTGTTATGACCTTGAAGCACTGGAATCAAGGAAAAAACACAAACCAGAAAATAACGCAATCGACATGGCAGCCGCCATGGGCATTGAACTTTTAACGGAAGAACAATACCGTGAGTTGCAGAAACTTGATAATTTCGATACGAAAACGTCGAGCTGGGTGCAAACACCTCCTACTATTAGAAAACTCGGTGGAGCTATCTTTTGTGATCGTCGCTATGACACTGTCTTTATGTATCACAATGGAGCAGATTCCTACTATGCTGCAAGAGGCTTTCGTGGTTCGTTAAGGGTCTAAATCTATATTGGATTTCCAGAACAGATCACATATGGAAAAGCTTTAATTTCATTCTTAAACTATGGTGGGGGCGATTGTTCAATATGGGCAATCACTTCCTGTGCTAACATAGCAGGATAAATTTATCTTTAATGTATGTGATATAATGTTTCGAGTGAAAAGGAAGTAGATAGAAATAATACTTCTAGTGATTTTTTTGAAAAATGTAGGGGGAAAGAAAAATTTATGGGAAGTAAAAAAGAAATAAGTTCCGCTAAGTTAATGTGGACAATGACTCGCCCTCATACATTAACGGCGACGTTTGCGCCTGTCATATTAGGGACAGTTGCAGCACTTTACGAAACTAAAATTAATTGGTTTTTATTTATTGGGATGCTACTATCGTGTTTAGCATTACAGATTGCAACCAATTTATTTAATGAGTATTATGATTTTAAACGTGGATTAGATACTGCTGAATCTGTTGGAATTGGTGGTGGAATTGTACGTCATGGATTGAAGCCGAAAAATGTATTAACAGTTGCGTTTGTTTTGTATATTGCGGCAGCAGTTATCGGTGTTTATATTTGTATGAATAGTACCTGGTGGTTAGCGGTCATCGGTTTATGTGGGATGGCAATTGGCTATTTATACACAGGCGGTCCATTACCAATTGCGTATACGCCATTTGGAGAATTATTTTCTGGGTTGTCAATGGGGACAGGCTTTATATTAATTGCTTTCTTTATTCAAACTGGTACTTTAACGATCGAAAGTATATTGATTTCCATTCCGGTTGGGATTTTAGTAGGGGCAATTAACATGTCGAATAACATCCGAGATATTGATGAAGATATTATAGGTGGAAGAAAAACGTTGCCTATCCTCCTTGGGAGAGAGAAAGCAGTTCAATTTTTAGCTATTGCATTTTCAATTTCCTATTTGTGGATCGTATTGATTGTATTGGTGGGTTATATAAGTCCATGGTCATTAGTGTTGTTCCTAGGTTTGAAAAAGCCAATAGCTGCAATTCAAGGTTTTCGAAAAGGTGCTACGGAACCTCAATTTATGCGTGTAGCCATGAAATCAACAGCGATGACAAATACGATTTTTTGCTTCCTGTTATCAATTGGATTATTAATAAATTACCTAATTTAAATAGGAAAGTATTCTAGCATGCTAATTTTTACATAGTAATCGTAATTAGAAGTTGTGAAGAACTGTACTTTAACTAACTATCTAATAGAAAGAACATAAAGTAATATGTCACTACGATTATTTTGTTGATGTTCAATTAAATGAGTTATTCTATTTAATCTCCCAAAATTCTCTCACAGAGAAAATTGGGGGATTTTTTTTGAGAAGTAAGGATCTTAAAGAACTTTAACTGATGTTTTCTTATGGTTGTTGTTCTGCAACAAACGAAGTAGAATAGTTCACTAAGCGTTATGGGTATTTATGGTTAAAATGGGGGGTTATTTGTTAACAGGAGATTTAATTTTGATGTTGTATCTCTTACTTTTAATATCACTTAATGTTGGTTTCTTTACATTGTTTAGAAAAGGAAAATTAAATCTTATGGTATCAGGCATCATTATGATAATACTTGCTCCATTGATCGGCTTTTCAAGTGGTGCTTTACTTTTTCATTTTTATGATTGGAGTTCTGGAGGAACAGGGGAGGGTGCAGGCTATGGCGGAGCATTTTTAGGACTTTTAGCATTAGCTAATGGGATTCTCGTTCTGGTGATTGGGGGTATAAGGTGGATTTTACATTTTGTAAAAAACTGAAGTGTTGATTCGTTATTCAAGTAACGGAGGCTTTAACTGAATAAAATGGCTAAATCAGAAGCTCCCGCTGTCTCCATATTTAAAGATACTGTTTAATGCATTTATATCTAAAAATAATATATTTTCTATTTGGGTGCAGAGATACTTATTTTTGGCAAGCTTAGCACATCAAGAATAGAACTTAATAAAAGTGATTTGAAGAGTAAATTGGGCACCTAACTTAATTTATGTTTTTAGAATTCATGTTACTCTTATTGACTTCGATTATCGAATTCAAACTAAATAAGCTAAACAAAAAACACTCTCACCAATTCAGGTAAGAGTGTTCTATATACATTGCTATTATAGGCTATGTAGTAAAAGCCGCGTATGCCGTATGTCTTATAGAAAGTTTTAAACCACCACTCCTCAAATGAGTTGTGAGAGGTAATTTATTTATAAATAATTACAATAAATATTGTTATTCAAAGGTTTTATTAAAGTTTTTATCGTGCATTATCATTGATTACAATTATTTATAAACAATTTTAACACCAGTTTAACACCAATATAACACCAGGGATTAAGATTGTTTTTTTACTCTAAAGAAGCTATCCAATTTATCAGCTGCAGCACGATCGGCAGATTTGAAAGCATGTCCATAAGTGTTCATTGTAACGGATATATCGGAGTGCCCTAAACGTTCGCTAATAAGTTTAGCGTGTACACCTTGTGCAATTAATAATGATGCAGATGTGTGACGTAAATCATGTAATCGAATGTATTTAAATTTGTGTCCGTTGATAAAATGATGCCAACGTTTTGATGGACTTGTTGGATATAGGTGAGTTCCATCAAATGAATGAAATAACCATTCTCTTTCTTTTTCAATCCATTTATCACCTTTGCGTAATTTCTCTTTTGCCCAATGTTTACGATATGTTTTTAATTCGTCCATAACTGACTGAGGTAAAGTAACATAACGCTTAGATTTTTTAGTTTTAGTTGATTTTATGTGTGGACCTTGTTTTGTTAAAACGATAGATTGATGAATATATATTTGCTGATTAGCAAAGTCTACATCTTTCCATTCTAACCCCAATAATTCTCCTTTACGAAGACCAGCGGCTAAGGCAAGAGTGAACATCATCCTCCATAATTCAGGCTCCGTTTGTAACATGTGCATTAATGTTTCTATTTCATCCTCTTCATAAATTTGCATATCTTTATCAATATCATCTGTATCACTAGGGCGTGGTTTTTCAATTCCGTCCATAGGATTATTCGGTAAAACTCCCCATTTAACAGCATATTTAAACACACTCTTAAGTGTTCGGTACACATCTTGTTTGCTGTGATAACTCACTGGTTCATCTTTACCGTCATAACGTTTCATATCGCGTAGTATATTCATAAGATGGAATGAGTTAATTTGGTCCATCTGCATATGACCGATAATAGGGTTTATATGCAATTCTAATTTACGTTGATGATTACCATAAGTAGTTAGGGCTAGTGTAGAAGCAAAATCCTTTTCCCACTGTTCTGCAAAATCTTTAAAAATCATTTTTTCTACTTTTACATAACGCCCTGATAAAACTTCGTTTTTAAAATTTAAATATTCACCATCTAAAAATTCTTTCAACTGCTTAGGTGTAAATTTTTCTTCGATAGTAATCGTTTTTGTTTCGCGAGGATATTTACCTTGAGCGTCTTTTGGAAGATAGACAGTGAATCGATATGAATTTTCACCACGTTTTACGATACTCGCCATATTAGTTTCTCCTTTCAACAATGCATTTCTTATTACTCCGAATTTAACTATCACCACCTTTAATGTAAAAGTATGTATGTTTTAGGATAAAATTTTTTTAAGAAATTGCTCTGGTATTCCATATGTATTTACTGCCTCTTCAAAAGTAATAGGGTTGTCGTTATCCGAAAACAGTAATTCAACTGCAAATATATTAGCTTCCATTTCGTATTTATCTGTTAAAAAAAATGTGTTTGCTTTTAAAAAAGCCATGTTGTGCTCAGGATGTTGGATAACGTGACCAAGTTCATGAGCACAAGTTAAAAATTGTTCTTCATAGGATAAATTCTCGTTGATGTGGATGATAAAGGTTCTGTATAAATTACTGAAATAACCCCATGAACTCCCTAAATCTTCATATACAATCGTAATACCCATGGCTTCTGCAATTTTAAAGGGATTAGATGTGCCGTACTTTTTTTTCAATTGTTTAATCAGCTTTTTTACATTCATAACATCACACCTTACCTATACTTTTTAGGAGTGAACTTCTTCTTAGCAAGTCTCTTATGCAATCTTAGAGCGTTTTTTAATGATGTAATATATAGTTCTCTATCTTCTTCATCCATTTCATCTAATACACGTCCATCAAACGAAGCAAGACCTAAATCACTTTCTGCACTATTAAGAATACGTTCCAAGTCTCTTTCGACATCACGTTCGTCTTTCTCTGTTAAGTCGTAGTAACGTTTTTTATCTGTTCGCCCTAAAAGATAGTCTATAGAGACATCGAAATAATCTGCCACTTTTTCTAAGGTTTCGGATTTCGGGCTTTGAGTTTTCCATTTATAAAATGCATTTTCGCTAAAACCGAGTTTTTGCGCTACTATTTTCAAGTTTTCTCCACGTTGTTCAGATAATTCTTTTACCCTATCGAACATCATAATATCAACCTTCCTGGATACTTAGAGAAAATAATTTATACAGTTGGATAATTTTTAGTTGCAAAAAGTATCCAACTGTATTATTATGTTCACATAAGCTAAATTATTTGCTAAAAGAGTACAAAAAATACGACCTATTTAAACACATTTTGACGTTGGGGAACGGATTAAATGTAATGTTTACAGGCTTTTTAAAGTCTTATTTAGCTATGTTTAAATAGTATACTATTGGATACTAAGTGTCAATACAATTGGCTAATTATTTAGCTTATTTTTTTACAATTAATTGAAGAGCTGTGATACCGAGCCAATGACGGTATACCATTCGAACTTATAGCTGACACGACGGTAGCAACGTTAATTAGATGAAAGTGAGGTGAGAAGTGTGGAGGACAATAAAAAAATATCTACTGTATCCAAAATCGTGGGTGCTTTAGTAGAAAGTGAAGCCAATGCTTCGGAAGCATCAGAAATATTAGAAAGAGCAAAGCGAACTTTTCTCGAAAGATGTTGGCATGTTTCGTCTAATAAAAATTCCCCACAAGTTGCTAGAACAACGAGTGAGGGAGGAAAAATCAAAGGTATTACGATTCATGCAACCAATCATGATATTCAGCCAACAAAAACAAAGCAACGTTCGCTGAAAAGGTTGCTGAAAAATCTTTTTCGTTTGTCATGAGATCAGCTTGAGCTCTAGCTAAATCAGAAATTTCTTTAAGTTTTTCACCTGTAATTACATTATTACGAAAATCTTCAAAGTCTTTAGTCATATCTAACACCTACCTTTCTAACCAAATTGTAACAGAAAGGTATTAAGAGGGAGGAAATAAATTGGAATTAGTAGTTATCCAAAACAGACAAGCAGTAACTACATCATTACAGGTTGCTGAAAACTTTGAAAAGCGCCACGACCATATTTTACGTGATATCGAAGCGTTGAAAAAAGATGTCCCCAATTTTGGGGAGATGTTTTATGATGGCGAAACACCAGATTCATATAACAGAATGCGCAAAACTTACTACATGAATCGAGACGGATTCACCTTACTGGCAATGGGCTTCAATGGTAAGAAAGCACTCGACTTCAAACTCAAATACATCGAAGCGTTTAATCAAATGGAAGAGCAACTTAAACCAGAACAACCAGATGGACTTGAACTAGCATTACAAGCCGCATTGAAACACACACGTGAAATCAATGCAATTAAAAATGACGTTGATTACCTAAAAGGTAGTATGCGAATTGATTCTTTGCAACAACAAGAGATTCAACAAACAGCCAATCAATCAGTTGTACAAGCTTTAGGTGGAAAAGATTCAGTTGCTTACAAAGAGATTAATAGAAAGGTATTCTCAGCATTTTGGAATGAATTTAAACAGTATTTCAAGGTTCCGCGTTATGGAGACATACCTAAAGTTAAACAAGAAGAAGCATTACATTTCATTAAATTATGGAGGCCTTCCACATCATTGCAGATGGAAATTGACGGTTGTAATAGTCAAATGGCGTTTGAGTGAGGGAGTTGAAAGAAAGGAGATTTAAATATGACAGAAGATTTAGGGGCACAAGTTAGATCAGAATTATTCAAACGAAAAATGAGTCAAACAGAATTGGCCAAGATGGTTGGTATTTCTAATGCTTATCTATCAGACATCATTCGTGGTAATAAGTCTGGTCCAAAGGCACAAGAGCGCGTTAAGCATATTCGTAAGATTTTAGATATTTAAGGTAGGTGAAATTATATGGAAAAACTCACTATGTCAGTAGATGAAGTGGCAAGTGAATTGGGTGTTAGTAATACAACTATTTATACAATGGTGCGGCAAAAAGAGATTCCTCATACAAAAGTGAGAGGAAGGATTTTATTTCACAGACCCACAATCGAGCATTGGTTAATTACTAATACAGAAGGCGGTGATACCAATTGAAAATCCAACCAAAACAATGGCTGACACTATCGTTTGAGGTTAAGAAGGATTTGATTAAAAAGGCAATGGAAAAGACAGTAGCAATGCGTCAGAAGTAAATCTATCAATCTATTGGAGGAATTAGTATGAAAGCAGTATTAAATGTTAAAGGTACAAAGTTATCGGTTTTATCAATCCATTATCGCTCTGCAGGTGAAATTGCTTCAATTTATGCGGCAGATGAAAACGGCCGTGAATCACTTTTCGTTGAAAAAGTACAAAGTCAATATGATAGACGTCCACATGTTGCAGTTGAAAGTTTTAGTGAATTGCTCGAATATCCCGAACTGGAAGCAAGAATTGTGGAGGGCCAAAACAAGCTCATTGAGCATCTAGAGGCTATGCAAAAAGAAGAAAATAACAAGCTTCTAGATATCGCAATTGATGCTATGGAAGGTGAACCGGACTTACCATTCGACAGCCATCTATCAAACAAGCAAAGAGAGTACAAGCTTCTGCAACAACGTGTATTCGGCATTATCGACACAGTAGAGGAAGTCAAAGCATATACGGAAGGATTCTTCGCAAATGCCGATGATGAAGCAGTTGAAGCGTAAAAATGTCATTGACCAGTTGCGTAAATATGCCGTCCACACAACCGATGGACAACCACTGGATATAGTGATGTATTCCACATTGTTGAAAACATTAGCGCTTAAACGTGCTGCTGATAATTGAGGGGGTGTAAGTAATGGAGAAAAGAGTTTTCACAAAAGATATGGCGAGTATCAAGACGGCAGAAGTTATTGAATGTCCAGATTGTGCGTTTGAATTTAGCGTTATCCATGAGCAATCGGAAACAAACGGATTATACAGTTGCCCGAATTGCCAAGAAGATAACTTAGAAGCTGACAATTATCATTTGAAAGAAGAAAACAAACGTCTACGCGAAGCGCTTGAGTTTTATGCTGAACAAGAAAACTGGAAACGACATAATACATCAGAGCCGTATTCGTTAGATGGTGGATATGAAGCACCTACTTGGGAGCCATCAGCAATTGAGTTTGATGAAGGTAAAGTAGCACATCAAGCATTACAAGGAGGGAAAATCAAATGAAAAGTACAGGTATCGTTCGTAAAGTCGATGAATTAGGTCGTTTAGTTATTCCAAAGGAGTTACGTCGTACATTAGGAATTAATGAAAGAGATTCTTTAGAAATCTATACAGATGATGACAAAATCATCTTGAAAAAGTTTAAGTCTAACATGGAATGTGCTGTAACTGGTGAGGTATCTGATGATAACTACATTTTGAATAATGGCACTTTAATTCTTAGTCCAGAAGGTGCGAAAAAGTTAATTGCTGAAATTGAGCGAACTAAGTAGGTGACCACATGCGTATAGGCTACACACACGCAGAGTATGACCGTGAATCAGAATACTGGAAAGATATCGAAGATGCACAGAATGCCCAAATTGAGGCACAAAAAAGCTTGCCAAAGGCTGCAACCAATGACAAGCAGATACAAAAATTAAATCAAAATCAAATCAATGGTATTTTACCACAGGAGGATGCGAAATGACAAAGTTTAATGTTGGGGATAAGGTTCGAGTTATCGCGAAAGACCACGCTTATTTTAAAGAGGGTCACATTTTTAATGTAGCTAGAGTCGATGGTGTAGGTGATGTATATGACAAAGAAGATATTTGCGTGTTAAAAAGTCGAGTTGAACTTTTTATAGAGGAAGTAAAACCTACCAAAAACCAACGTATCAATGCACTCGAAAAAGAAGTATCTGAGTTAAAGCTAATCGTCCATGAATTACGTGACCGTCCACAGTTTACGACGGTGGTTAACAATATACAGGAGTCTTCCGCAACTAATACTGTGGAGGACATCATCGAATTTGAAGGTCAGAAATATCGCAAGGTAGAGCGTAAGGCTCGCGAAGGTGATTATGTTTCGGTTTCATTCGCCAATGGTAAATGTTTTAAACCGAATAAAATATATGGCCCTGTATTTGCGGATAACGCTTTAAAAGTAAAGGCTGACCCATCTTCTGGTGGTGAATTTGAAGTAACGTCAGTTTATAACAACTTTTATGGTCGAACAATTGAAACAGTAGACGTATACGAACTAATCAAATCCAAATCACTAACACCAAATCAGCAACGTGCTGAGACTATTAAGAAGGCGAAAGCATTTGTTAAAAACATCGTGGGTGAATATGACACTTTCAACACAACTATTGGAAAATATAAAAATCAATGTGTAAGACCAATATTCCATGTAAATGAAAAGAAACGTGCTATTACAGTCTTAATTTACAGTGCTTTTGGCAAACAGTTGATATTCAAAGGGCTTACCAAATGCAACCCAGAAGAAGTATTCAACGAACATATCGGTAAAGCTATCGCATTAGGACGAGCGCTGAATCTTGATGTGAGTGAGTTTGAACAGGCGGTACAGCCTACGGAATTCGCAGTTGGGCAAATTATCAGAACTACTCATATGGCGTTAGATGACCACGAAATCATTCGCATTAAAGGTAACAATGCTTATTTTATGGACAGTTCAAGCGAAGAATTCCATTACATGGAACGCGCAAAAGACGGAACTTGCAAAATCATCAACGACACAAACGCTCAATATGAGGTGAATAGCAATGAATGACTTAACAACACAATTTAATTCAGTTCAATCACAATCAGATCAACAAAGTGTTTTAGCACAAGCAAGCACTTCCCGTGAAATGGAAGAAGTAAAAGGAGCCATATTTTTAGCGAAGCAATTCCCTCGTAATTATTTCGAGTCAGAGAAGCGAATTTTAGATGCTTGTAAACGCCCTTCATTAGCTGCTACTTCTATGTACACATACAACCGAGGTTCCACGAAGGTTGAGGGGCCGTCAATTCGATTAGCTGAGGTATTAGCACAAAATTGGGGAAATCTTTCTTACGGAATTCAGGAATTAGAACAGCGAAATGGTGAATCAGTTGCAAAGGCGTATTGTTGGGATTTAGAAACCAATGTACGACAAGAAAAAACATTCACTGTTAAGCATTCGTTAAAAACTAAACATGGATTAAAGCAATTAACTGATCCACGGGATGTATATGAAAAAGTGGCTAATGACGGTGCGCGTAGAGTACGTTCTTGTATTTTAAGTGTTATCCCAGGTGACGTTGTAGAAATGGCAATAGAACAATGTCGACAAACCCTTACTGGAAAGTCAGATAAGCCACTAAAAGATAGAATCAGTAGCGCGTTAACTCATTTCAAAGAGAAATACGGTGTAACACAAGAAATGATTGAGACACGCTTTGGATATAATGCGAGCTCGTTTAGTGAATTTGACTTAGTGCAACTAACTAACATTCGAAATTCATTAAAAGACAACATGTCAACAGTAGAAGAATGGTTCGACAAAGATTTAGGTAAACAGCAAACAAGCGAACTGGCTGCAGACTTCAACAAAGAGCAAGGCGAGGTGAAGTCAGATGCAAACAGCGTTCCAACTGAATAAGGATAATTATCACTCGAATGAAGCTAACCAGCATTACATGTCAGTATCGCAGTTTAAGAGCGCTGTAGAATGCGAAGCCAAAATGATTGCGGAGTTAAAGGGCGAATATACACGTCCTTTCTCCACAGCTTTAACAGTCGGTTCGTATCTACATGCAGCATTTGAAAATAAAGAAGCCTTTGAAGAGTTTTGTGAATCTGAAAAAGATGTGATTTTTAAGAAACGTGGCAGTGGTAAATATGCCGAATTCGAACAGGCCGACAAAATGATTGAAACTGTTGAGAATGATCCGTTTTGCATGCATGCTCTCACAGGCGAAAAAGAGGTTATTTTCACAGGCGAATTATTCGGTGCTCAATGGAAAATCAAAGTGGACAACATTAATCATGAGAAACGATTCTTCAGCGATATAAAGACCACTCAGGAGCTATCGAAGCGTTATTGGAGCGAGAAGTATAACGGTTGGGTTTCATTCGTAGAAGCCTATGATTACGTGCTTCAAATGGCTATCTATCGTGAAATTATCCATCAAAATACAGGGTATTACTACACTCCGTACATCGTGGCAGTTACGAAAGAAACACCACCAGACAAGGCTATTTTACATTTCGATAGCAGTCGATTCGAGTTGGAATTGGAATATGCACAGGAGCATTTACCGAATATTATTACTGCTAAATCAGGGGAAAAAGAGCCTAAACGATGTGAAAAATGTGATCACTGTAGAGTTACAAAACAATTAAAAAATACTTTTGAAATTGAGTTTCTTTTGAAGTAGGTGTGAATGAACATGAGTGAAATTGGAGAATTTTGGCGCGACATGAAACCGTTACAGAAAGAACGTAACCAAAAGAAAAAAGAATCAGATTATCATTCTAGTAAAAGGTTATTAAAAGCTCAAAAAATACAACATATTGAACATGATAATGGTCACTTTGTGGTGGCTGATAAAAATGGAGTATTTTATGACTTTTGGGCAACTACAGGGCTGTTTATCAATAGAAAAACAAAGCGAAGAGGTCGCGGCATTAAAGATCTACTTAAGTTAGTCAAATAAATAAACCTGTTGTTAGTTCATTAAATTGCAAATATTGAGAGGCGAATAAAATGGCTGACATCACTTGGATAAAAATTAAAACAGATATGTTTGACAATGAAAAAATCAAACTTATCGAACGAATGCCTGAAGGTGACATGATATTAATTATTTGGATCAAGTTACTCACTTATGCAGGTAAAGCAAACTACGGTGGTTACATTCTTTTAAGTGACCAAATACCGATGAATATCGAAGAAATGGCTATTATTTTTAACAGACCAGCAGAAAAAGTTCGGTACGCTATACAAGTTTTAGAAAAGTACAGAATGTTAGAAGTGAACGAGCAAGAAGTAGTTTTAATTAGCAACTGGGAGAAGCATCAAAACATCGACGGAATGGAAAAAATTCGCGAACAGAATCGCTTGCGAAAGCAGAAACAGCGCGAAAAAACGAAGAATAATGAGCTTCTTGAATTGGAAGAAAAAAGTCACGTGACAGTCACGCAATGTCACGCAACAGATATAGATATAGATAAAGAGAAAGAATATATATTGTCGGGTAACAAAACCGACGCTATTCCTTACAAAGAAATTATCGATTATCTGAATCTGAAAACTAACAAAAAGTACAAGCATACATCTTCGAAAACACAGACATTAATAAAAGCTAGATTGAAAGACGGGTTCAACTTAGAAGATTTCAAACAAGTAATTGATATTAAAACAGCTCAATGGTTAACAGATAATAAAATGTCATCTTACTTAAGACCAGAGACATTGTTTGGTACAAAGTTTGAAAGTTATTTAAACGAAACACCTAAGAAAGAAGTGTCTAATAACCAGGAAGAAATAAAGGCACCTAGCTATGTTAATAACATGAGCGAGAATGATCTTCTGAACATGGGGGAATGACATGCAAAACAACTTACTAGAGATGTCCATTATAGGCACAATCGTAGAGCATCCGTTTTTACTAAAAGAATCAGGTATCAACAAAGGTAACTTTGAATCCAAGATCAATGTAAATATCATCTCGGTTATAGACAAGCTCATGAACGAAGGTAAGCAAATAGAATTCGTTACATTGCTAACACACGAAACACCTGAATTTGTCGGTGGAGCTTCTTACTTGAGGAGCTGTATGGATAACTCTAATTTAGACAAATTCAACGGTCGCGTTGTTGAACTGCTAGACAAGTGGAAACAAAGAGAGACTAGAAGAATACAAACTATCGGCTTACAAGAGGGTTGGACAGCTCAAGAAGTTATCCAAAAGTTATCGGATTTAGATACTACCAGGATAGATGATCGCAAAAGCATTAAAAACGAATTAGTTAAGTATTTCGAAATGCCATTCAGTGCAACCGAAAAGGTGGATACAGGCATTGAAAGTGGAATAACAGAGCTTGATAAATTAATTGAGGGATTCAGACCGAAAGAGTTAACAATTATATCAGCTAGACCGTCCGTAGGTAAAACCGATGTAATTCTAACTATCGGTAAGAACGCTGGCCTTAGGCATATCACAACGATAGGTAAAAATCGTGTCATACCTGTTGTGTTTAGTTTAGAGATGGAAACCGAATTACTAGTCCTAAAACGTTTAATACCTTCTACGGTCGGATTTAACCGAGGTAAAACAAAGGATTTATTCAACTTGTTAACTGAGGAGCAAAAACAGAAGTGGTCTGCGGACTTAGGTTATCTAAGTGAAAGTGGATTCGAATTCTTTGATAAGCCAGGTCAAAAAGTTTCTGAAATAAGATCAAAAGTTAGGTTGCTGCAAAACGAATATCCTGATTGCGAATTTTTAGTAATGATTGATTACCTATCAATTATCAAACCTGAACAACCAGGGTTTAACCGAAACGTTGAAATTGGACAAATCACGAATGACCTGAAAACAATGGCGAAGGAATTGGGAGTACACGTTATCGTTTTATCTCAACTTTCGAGAAGTATTGAATCACGTCCTGATAAAAGACCGATGAATTCGGATTTAAGGGAGTCGGGCGAGATAGAACAAATTGCAGATATGATAATCGGCTTATATCGAGAAGGTTATTACGACGGAGAGATAAATAATCAGAACTGGCAACCATTCGAATTTTGCGTAACGAAAAACCGTAATGGTGGAGTTGGAAATGTAACTGCTGCTTATAACAGGTTTTTAGGGATTATTAAGTGACGTTAAACGAATTGTTGATGGATGCAATCAAGCAAGACGAGGAGCTTCTTGCATACTCGATATATTGGATAATCAAAAATGGTATTCAAAAAGGTACCGACTCAGCAAGTAGAATCAACTGGAATCTAGTAAACCACGAAGAAGTTAAGCAGATGAGAGAGCAAAATGAACTTAATCTACAAGTAATAAAGGTTTATTCCGCCCCGCTTGGCAACGATCAGCACATTATCGTTTTTGCCAAAGATGAAAAATCGGCAAAAGGGCACATCTATAAAGAATTAAACAGGCTACCAAATAAATTGTTCGACATATCAAGTAAAGTTGAAAAAAGCTTTTGGTTTCCTGACCAACAAAAAACAAAATCATTACGGCAGCTAAAAGAGGAAACATTGGTATTTCCAGCAACGGCAATGATTTTTGAAAAAGGGTGATAGAAAATGATCAATCGTGTCGTATTAGTCGGGAGGCTAACGAAAGACCCAGATCTTAAATATTCAGCGAACGGAATCGCAACGTGTCGCTTTACATTAGCAGTCAACCGTTCGTTCAAATCGCAGGGTGGCGAACAAGAAGCAGATTTCATTCAATGTGTTGCTTGGCGCAAACAAGCCGAGAATCTAGCGAACTTTCAGCGTAAAGGTAATTTAATAGGCGTTGAAGGGCGCATTCAAACAGGTAGTTATGAGGGGCAAGATGGTAAGCGAGTGTACACAACGGACGTTGTTGCCGACAGCATTCAATTCTTAGAGTCGAATAGAGGCGCAGGAGATGCTCAGAACGGTTCGGACAATCATTCTAATACAAATAGAGGGGGAACATCTCAAAGCCCCACAGGAAGCTTTAACAGCCCTCAAAACACACAACCAAATTACACAAGGGTAGATGAAGATCCATTCTCTAACAGTAAAGGACCGATTGAGGTTTCAGAAGATGATTTGCCCTTCTAAGGAGTGATACTTTGGACAAGTTTCTTGTTAAATGGTTGGACCGTTCAGCTGGGGGCGTAACCGATATGGAAGTGGATGCAGACAATGCAGAGGCAGCTCGCCTTAAAGTTCGCCAAATGATCGGGATTGGAAAGCCAATACTGGATGTCGTGCCAATCAAGGTGCAGAAGAACAAATACAAAAACAAAAAAGTTGAATATGACGGTATTAAATTCGATTCCAAAATGGAACGAGATTACTATATCCACCTTAAAAAGTTGCAAGCTAACGGGACAGTATACGAGTTCTTCATGCAAAAGAATTACGT
The DNA here is from genome assembly GCF_044762775.1 of Lysinibacillus sp. NPDC096418. Taxonomy (NCBI): domain Bacteria; kingdom Bacillati; phylum Bacillota; class Bacilli; order Caryophanales; family Bacillaceae; genus Lysinibacillus; species Lysinibacillus sp. NPDC096418. The sequence goes on along the minus strand of NZ_JBIWEY010000007.1, from coordinate 67,046 downwards.
TCTGATTGATGCTTACACAAGGAACGACGGAACTAAAGTTAGAGCGAGTTATTACAAAGCAGATTTTGAGGTACATTACTCCGATAATCGCATCGAAGTGATTGATATCAAAGGTATGCTGACAGATGTTTTCAAACTTAAACAGAAAATATTTGAAACGCGTTATCCGTTTGAATTGAAGCTAATAACGTTTTCAAAAAAATATGGCGGTTGGATTACGTTGCAGGATTTAGAAGAGAAACGAAAACAAAATAAACTATTAAACTCAAAGGAGAAAAAATAACATGAAAAAATTATTAGTACAAAAAGAACAATGGATCGCTTACAAAAGAGAAGAAGCAGAGGAAATCGTAAATAATGCAAAAGAAAATGACGAAATGAACATGCACAAAATTACGGAAAAGTTCAATAAAAACGGAGTTTATTTCTTGGTTGATATTCAGTACCATTACGGAACGCCAAAAGAGGTAATGGAAACTACGCCGCCAGAGAAAAACGAAGCGCCAGACGGTCAAATGAGCATGGATGAAGTACACGAAGGTGTCAAATACGAAGTTGAAGGCGACGGCACAGTGTCAGTTGCAGAAACAGAAGAAGTTACTCAATAAAAATTGAATAGAGGGCTCTATTTTTCGGAGCTCTCTTTTTTATACCCAAAAACAGTGAAAAAGGAGGATTTTACAATGTTATTCAATCGAAATTCAGTTGGAATCGGTAAAACAATTGAACAACCTTCCCAAGAATTAATCAAAAATACTTTAGGTCTTCATAACGCTTCATTAGAAGATGCTTTGAAATTTGGCGGAGATTTAACCCGTGCTGCAATCGGTGCTATGAACCTTACATTTTCAAAGAAATACATTGTTGTCGATACAAAAATCCACATGCTAATTCCTGGTATGTGCCCAGCCATTCCAGGTTGGCACACAGACGGAGTACCTAGAGGGAACACACTAGATCCAACGGTGAAGCAAGCTCCTAACATTCATGCTCAAGAGGAAATGGACAGTCCTATATTTCATTTACTCGTAACAGGCGAATCTTGTTTAACGCAATTTATTAAAGAACGAAATTTTGATTTACGAGTACCAAAAGAGCCTAGCACTCTTTTGTATAAAACTATTTCGCATCAAGTGAATGAAAAAATCGCAAATAAAGAGTTAACAACTTTTGAAGCTCCTAGTTGCACAGCGGTTAAGTGGGATTGGTGGGAAATGCATACTGGCGTTCCGGCAAAAAGTCATGAATGGAGATTTTTAATTCGAGTAACAGAAACAGATATCCAGCAACCTAAATCGGATTTACGGGATATTATTCGCACTCAACAACAAGGTTATATGCCGATAGAATTCGGGTGGTGAAGCTTATGAACATGCGAAACGGTATTCCTATTGTTCAGTCGGTGATTAATGCAAAACAACCACAGGATAGATTGTGGAAGGCCATAACAAACCCATACAAGCGATATATCGAAATGGCAATGATCGTTGATGGATGTGAAGCGAGTGTCGTTATGCCATATAAACGTAAATGGGTGCGGCAGTATATCAAAGAAGGTTGGTCAATCGTAAAGGAGTGGAGTGTTAAGTGAGGGAGATTAAGTTTCGTGCTTGGGATGAAATAGGTAAATGGATGGGTAATGTAACTAGTATTGATTTTGATGAAAGAACAATATTTATGACAACTAGATGCAGTGATGATGAAAATTGTTTCGAGCTAGATAAAACGCCAGTAATGCAGTCCACAGGCTTAAAGGACAAGAACGACAAGGAGATTTATGAGGGAGATATTGTGAAAAAAGTTGAAGCAATACCTTTCATCGATACGAGTGATATTGTTGGGGTTGTGAAATTTGTTGACGGTTCATTCCTCCTTGAATATGAGCGATGGGGCGAAAAACTAGGCTGTTATTTATTTAGTGAAACAGATGAGCATGAGATATTGGGTAATGTTCATGAAAATCCTGAATTGCTAGGTGAATAACCATGAAAATAAATGATGAAATTTTAGACCGTCTTGGCGTGTATTTTGTTTACCACAATGTACATGCCAAATACGGCATAACATTTGAAAGATTCGTAGAACAGTGGCAAAGGGGTGTGAACATTGATGGATGCTAAAATGCGGAAAAAGCGTATTGAAATCTTACTAGCTATCAACTCTATTTCAGCCAAATGTAACTGTATAAGCGCTAAAGAGTCAACTGATTGTGATAACTGTAAGGAGCTTAGAAAATTAGGAGACAAGCTCATGAAACTGCTTAATAAAAATCGTGAAGGTGGTTCTCACAAGGATAAACAATATACATTTCCGGCTGAAAGACCTAATAAAATTTTTACCGATGAAATGCTTAGTTTTTTAAAAGAAAATGCACACCTTTACACTTACAAAGAAATGGGCGAAAAGTTAGGTCTAACGGATAAACAAGTACAAACAAAATGCAGCGCTATGAATATAAAATGCAAGGTTGATAGGGATATCTATAACCTTTATGAAAACGATATTTTGATAGCGACAGGCTACATTGCTCAAATTGCTAGAGAGACTGGTATAGCAGCGTCTAATTTATCGAAATACGTTTGTGGTAAAAGGAAAAAAACTAGAAGAAGGTTGGTAAAAGTTGATGAATCTAAATGATTTCCAAGAATTATCACGTCGGACAATGCCGTTTGGTGGTAGTCCTAAAAATAACGTTGAGTATGAAAATGGTTTAACAAATTACAGTATGGGTCTAATTGGCGAATGCGCAGAAGTATTGAGTGCTGCAAATGATCGTGAAGCGATTCTAAAAGAATTAGGTGACGTTTCGCATTATGCTTTCGGACTTTTAACCTACTTGGATGAAGTGTACGACAGTGATTCACTAACTAATTATTTTGTGGATGGCTCAAGGACAGGGTTGATTGAAAAAATCATTATCCTTTCAGGTGAGATTTCAGAACAAATTAAGAAATTCGTGTTTCATCGTCATGAATTAAATTCAAATAAAATTAAATTAGCATTAAAAATGTTAATCAAAAATCTGATTGCATTGGCTGAGTTTTATGATTCTTCATTGGAACAAATTTGCGAGATGAACATCAACAAATTAAAAATTCGATATCCAGAAAAGTTTAATACTGAGGATAGTAAAAAGCGTGTGGATGTAGAGGCAACACCATGAAAATGCCTTGGCATAAACGAATTTACGCTTTGTACAAAGGGGAACAATTTATCGCAGAAGGGACAATTCGAGAGATTAGTAGAGAAACAGGTAAGTCAATTGATTTCTTGAAGTATATGACTTTTCCCATCTATGAAAAACGAAGTAAAAACGGAAAAAATCGATTGAAAATGATTTCGTTAGATGAGTAATCGAAAAATATTGTTCAGAAAAGGGGATGTGAAAAAATGAAGATAAAAGAAGTTAATTTTGAAGTACCTAAATTTACTTTTAACAAAGATTACATTGAAGCTGGATGTCCAGTAAGATATTTCGAATTCAATAAGCATGAATATTATGGTTTGGTGGCTACACATCGAGAAAAGGAAGAAATAAAAGCTAGTGCAAAAAGCCATAGAGACCAAGCGTTTAAGATCTATTACGAAACTATTGCAGGCGATTCGATAGAAAGCGTGGTTTATGAAGGTGAGCCTAACGAAATTTCAAAATCGGAAGCTTTACTTAAATTCTTGCTTGCAACTGATGCTAAAAACGAAACTGTCGGTGATTTGATTGAGGAATTTGAGTTTATCAAAAACGGCGTTGTCTTGATAGATGGCAGCTTAACTTAATAAATATTCGATAAATTATGTGCAGTAACAGGGGGTGTGTTTATTGAATCAAATAGAAGAATATTTCCATTTTTTACTTAGTACTGATTTATTTATAGTTATTATCGTTGTGTTTTTTGCTATTGCGGTTTCTAGTTTATTGCGCTTTGCAGGAAAAAAACAGGTTTTAAAGATAAAAAATAATGTTACTGAACACTTTGAGCATGTGCAGTAGAAACATACTGAAAAAGGAGATAAAAATAGATGAAAGTAGAATTTGCTTACAAGGTGCTACCAAATGCTAAGATAGCCCACGATGCAGAAGGCAATGATACAGGTGCTTATGTAAAAATTAGTTTAGATGTAAAAGAAGAATGTAGTATTTCAGAATATAATGACACACACAAGAAGTTGATTCCTTTCGTTGCTAAGAAATCTATGATAGAAGAATGCTACCTTCAACCAATTTCGTTAGAGGAATATGAAGCAGAACATACAGATGAATAACTGCACAATATGAGTATTCGTTTCAGATAAATATTGCTCAGGAGGAAGAAGAGATGACAGTTGTTAAACCTTGGTCATTTACGATGGACTATGAAACAAATGAAATTGTCATGAATGCTATTGTAGATGACAAAAAAATTCAGTTAAGAGCATGTGAAAAAGATATTAAAAGTATGCAGAGTTGGTTTGATTTAGCTAAACATATGAAGAAAAACGGTAGTACGAATATGTGATAAATATTGTGCAGTGAATAAAAGGAGGAAATATAAAATGATTTTAGGTTCAAATTGTTTAGTTTGCGTAAATAACGCCTTAGTTTTAGGGAAAGTACAAGCTGTTTATCAATATAACGTAGTTGTTGAAATATTCGGTGACAAGATAGATGAACCACAAGTAATAAGTAAAGAAAATGTGATTAGTTCAGTTTCTTCGGAAGCGTTTGAAGCAATTAAAGAACATTATCAAGTGTTAGTGAAAAAAGATTTTCAGTAATACCTAATCGAAAGAAATTGTGCAGCAAGGAGTGAGTACATGGAACAAGTAAATGTAATATCTATCAGCGGTGGCAAAGACAGTACAGCTCTTTGGTTGCACGCAATAGAACGAGATACACCAAATTTAAAAGTGGTCTTTGCTGATGTTGGTAATGAGCACCCAGAGACTTATAAATATGTCGAGTATTTAGAAAAAGAGTTAGGACCGATCACGAGAGTTAAGGCTGATTTTTCTAAGCAAATCGAACGCAAACGTGAATACGTGAATACAAAATGGCGCGAAGAAGGTATTTCAGAAACGATAATTCAAAACGCCTTAGAAATCCTTGTACCAACTGGAATACCGTATTTAGATTTATGTATGTGGAAAGGTCGTTTTCCAGCGTCACAATCGCAATTTTGCACAAAAGAGCTAAAGGTAATACCTATCTTTGACCAAATTTATATGCCTATTTTTGATGCTGGTGACGAAGTGATTAGTTGGCAAGGTATACGAGCACAGGAAAGTCGTAGGCGTGCGAAAATGGCGGAAACTGAAGAAACACCAGAAGGCTATACAATTTATAGACCATTATTAAATTGGGATGTATACGATGTATTTAAGCAACATGACAAGTTCGGTATTGAACCTAATCCATTATATAAATTAGGAATGGGACGTGTAGGTTGTATGCCTTGTATCAATTCTCGAAAAGAAGAATTGTTTGAGATTCAAAGACGATTCCCGGCTGAAGTTGAAAGAATAATAGAATGGGAACGAATTGTTTCGATGGCTTCAAAGCGTGGATCAGCTACATTTTTCACTAGCGACCATAGGGGGCATGGTGTGGAAGATATAGTTGAATGGTCAAAAACAACTTTAGGTGGTAAAACATACGATTTGTTCAAATTAACTGATGAGCTACCAGCATGCTCTAGTATGTACGGTTTATGTGAGTAGTTACTGCACACTTTGAGAAAATAAACAAACAAGGTAGGTGCTGCATATGCCTACGTTATCGCGTAGTGAAATACAGAACATCGAGAAATACTGGATTGAATACGAACAATATAAGAAGAAATTAAAATATCGCGAGTGGGAATTGTTGCATCCACATAACGATGGTGGCGAACTGGTAGGTGGTCGTAGTAACACAATTTCTGATACAACAGCCAAGAAAGCCATGGTGCTTGCTAACGATGCTTATTATCAAAATTTAAAACGCATTATTTCAACTGTGGAAGACCTATACAGGGACTTAGACGAGGATATGCGCACCATTGTGGACATGCGCTATTGGGACAAGGATGGCTGTTACGAGTGGGAGGATATTGCTGACAAGTTGTATATTTCACGACACAAAGTATTGCGTAAACGTAACATCTTAATAGATAAAACAGCAGAAAGGGTTGGGTGGGTGTAATGGATAGACATAACAATGTGTTTTACATGGCTCATATCGAAGAATACGCAAAAGGTTCAGAACGGTTAGTAAATAAAGAAAGCAATGGATTATTTGAGACTTTCAGAGATGCAAGTGACTGGCTAATAGACGAAGATATGGAGGTATTCGCTGAACAAGATTGCTTTACAAATGAGTCTGAAATATATTTTGAGTTAAATAATGGTGACGAAATATATGTCGGTTATATTGAGGAATTGCACGTGTTGGAAAAGTGAACTTGTTAACACCAGGGAAGTTCGCAAAAATCTGTAGTAAATTGATATTGTGATAGTTTTCAAAAAGCGCACGGAAATGCGTACAATAAATTTCCTTACAATAATAAGTCGTTTACTTGTACGACTACTTACAAACAAGTGTGAAGAGGCTACTAGTTATGGGTAGTCTCTTTTTATATTATTTGAGCGAAAGTGTTGAATTTTATAACATTTACCATTTAATCTATTGATAGGTTGGAAGGGGGTGTTATATATGAAAACTGAACAAATCACACCAGAGCAAATAAAAACATGGCTAACGAATAGTTATAACTCTGCAAATGATATTATTAGTATTTTAGAAGATACTTACAAAGATGATGAAAACACTCGCAAGATGTTGCTTGAACTAAAGCGTCATGTCAAAACTTTAAATTTTTTCTATTAATAATCTTTAAGGTCACATCTAACAAGGTGTGGCTTTTTATTATGCCTTGAATACTGCATATCCTATCGACCATCAAGTAATCGTAGGCGTTAATCGCGGGTGTGAATGGGGTGTGCAGTCTTGAAGATATAAAGAGCTCTGGTACAACATGTACCAGACTTATATCAGACGGTGGTTCACATTGAACTATCGTCTTTTATTATGCAGTCGAAAGCTTAACAGACTATAAAAGCTAATGAGCAAATCATTATGAATTGCGGAGGGCGAGTATATGAAGATAACTATAGAAACGATTCCATTTATTGAAAAAGCATTAGGCTTCAAATTATATGATTGGCAACGGGCTTATCTATTAGAAGAATCTTATTCAGAACCTACAGGGCGTGCGGTAGGAAGAACAACTGCGTACATTGTGAAATTGTTGTTAACTAATGACAGAGTAATCGATAGTAATAAAAATGAAGATATACAACAATATAAAGACCTTCAAAGTTCACATTACGGGGATATCTTTAAACATGAATTGCGAATGATTGATGACAAACTTACATCTGTAGGATTAAGAACGTGCTTATTGAAGCCAAAGAAGAATGTATTAAGGAACATTCAAATAGGAGTGGAAATGAACACAGACAAGCTACAACTTAAACTCAGAGCAATCTCCAAACATACAGAAGCATTAGCTGATGAGTTGGATTGGATTGATAATTCATTTACCATCAATGAACAACGTGAGCAGCACGGATTAAATCCAATCGAAGATGGTGACAAGAGACTTTGTAAGATGGAAGGGAGTGAGTAAATATGAAGGTGGCAATTGAATTATTACAGGAATCGAAACGCACTACATTAAAATGTACAGAGCGTATTGAAAAAGAAATAAATTATGCCAATGAACACCTTTCAAATTTAATCGAAGAGAAAAAGACTGCTGAAAGAACGCTAATAGAAATAGACGAGGCCTTAAATAATCTCAAAGGCGTTGAATAATATGGAACCAATCTATGTGATTGATAAAGGGGATGACACTAATGGCGAACGCAACTATCTGTGATGATTGTCAAAAGGAGATCATCGTTAGTGTAAAAGACTACGAGTATCCAGCGCATCAATTAAAAGGCTATGTCATTGAAACATATTTCCGATGTCCGCATTGTAATAAAAAATATAGCGTGATTGTTACTGATAAGCGCGCCAGAAAAATGCAAAAGGAAATCAAACAGTTTCATCTACAAATCATGAAGAATGATTATTCAGGGCTAACAGAAGAAGAGTACAAGGCGAAGATCGATGCGCAGTACGAAGTGATGGATGGTATGAAGCAAGAGCTAAAGGTCTGGACGGATAAACTTAAAGCACAAGTCCAGGAGATAGCACAATGATCAACAGCAAACCTTTGCGTCCGTGTAACAAACAAGGCTGTGCCAACCTCACACGAAATAGGTATTGTGAACAACATAAAACAGCTGTAGCCGAAAATAGAAGATACTACGATAAGTATCAGCGAAATAAAAAACATGATCGCTTTTATCATTCAAGTCCATGGATTAAATGCCGAAATTACATCAAGATTCGTGATAATGGTTTATGTCAGCGCTGTTTAACTAAAAAGAAAATTACTGTTGGAGTCATTGTCGACCACGATATTCCTTTGTCTGTCGATTGGAGCAAAAGACTGGATGAAGACAATTTAAAATTGCTATGTGATGGTTGTCATAAGAAGAAAACAGCAGAGGATTTACAGAAATACGGAAGAACGTAAGGTAGCCCCCCTCTATATTTTTCTGAAAAAATAAAAGGCTCTACACCCGATGCGCTTTTTCAGCGCAGAAAAATCCGTTTTTGAAATTTTTTTTCGGAGGTGGAAACATGCTAAAATTAAGTATCGATTAAAGGGGTGATATAAGTGAAGAGGGATATTAAAAAGTTTATAGCTGATTTAAAAGAAAACGTAGAAAACCATCGCGATTATCGGCCTACAGAATCAGATATTGAAATGTTAGAGGATGTATTGGAAGCACTTGAAGAAGCTAAGTATCAAGCTGAACATCAATGCGATTACAGTCTTAATATGATTGCCGAAAAAGTAAATAAAATATTAAAAGATTAGCTGCTCAATGGGGCAGCTTTTTCTTATGCCAAATTGAAAGTGAGGTGATAGTATGGCAGGTCGAAATAAGCAGCCGTTGCAGGTGATACAAGGGAAAGGTCGCTCAAACCATTTAACAAAAGATGAGGTAAATAAGCGTCAAAAACATGAAGAAAAGATGCGTGGACCGACCGAAAATATAGTAGCTCCATCGTATTTAACGGCAGCACAAAAGAAAGAATTTACGGAGCTTGCTGAAAAGCTAGTAGCACTTGAAATTTTTAGTGAGCTTGATGTGGATTCTTTAGCACGATATTTAGACTCGAAACATCAGTACCTGCAGTTAGTGAAAGACATGCGGAAAATGAAGCCAACAGAAATAATTGAACATCCAAACGGCAAGAAAGTTACAATTGCTAATGAAAATTATCCAAAGTTAGCCCGCGTGAAAAATACATTGTTTAATGAATGTCGTTCTGCAGCTGCTGATCTCGGACTTACTATTACATCACGTCTGAAATTAGTCATCCCCACACCCTCAACTGTGGAGGGCAGAAGCGATGCACAAAAACGGTTTGGTGATAGGTTATGAATGGGGTTTTAGAGCGAGTATTCAATTATTGTGACGATATTCTAGAAGGTCGCATTAACGCTTGTATAAAACATAAATGGGCGGTCAAACGCTTCTTGAAAGATTATGAAGATTGTCAGAATGATGACAGTCTTTTTTATTTTGATGAAGAAGTTGGAGAGGACTTTTACTGGTGGGCTAGAGAATTCAAACATGTAGAAGGTGTGCTCGCTGAGGAGCCAGTTGAACTAAATGATTTTCAACTCTTTATTGCAGTTAATATATTTTGTTTCAAGAAGAAAAAAAATGGAGCTAGGCGTTTCCGTAAAGTATATATTCAATTGGCACGAAAAAATGCCAAGTCTCAATTTCTAGCTATTGTTGGTTCGTATATCACATTCCTTGGTGATGAGAAACAACGTATGTATATTGCTGGGTGGCAAAAGGATCAATCAGATGAAGTATACGTCGCTGTTCGTGATGGTATCAGTTCCAGTAGTTTGCTCGACGGAAAATGGAAAGAAGCATACGGGAAAATTGAAGTTTTAAATAATCGCTCAGTCGTTGTTCCGTTATCTCGTGAAACACGAAAAACAGGTGACGGTAAAAACCCATCTGTAGGAATTGTGGATGAGTACCATAACCACCTTACATCTGAGATTTATGATGTATTACAATCTGGGATGGTCGCTCGTAAAGAGCCACTTATGTTTGTTATTACAACAGCGGGCTTCGATTTGAGTAGACCGTGTTTCATTGAGTACGAATATGTTTCCCGTATTTTAAACCCTGACGATGATACAGATAATGATGACTACTTTGCTATCATTTGTGAGTTAGATCCTGGGGATGACATTAAAGACGAAAGCAACTGGATTAAGGCAAATCCGATTGTGGCCACTTATGAAGAAGGCTTAACTTCTATCCGTTCAGATTTGAAGACAGCTTTAGATGTACCTGAAAAAATGCGTTCTTTCTTAACCAAAACGATGAACATTTGGGTGGATATGAAGGAAGGCGGCTATATTCCAGCTGCCAAATGGAAAGCTTGTGAAATTGATAGCTTTGATAAAACTGGTCGTGATGTTTATATTGGTGTCGATTTATCCAAGAAAATTGACTTAACATCAGTCGGGGAGGTGTTCCCAACGGACTACGGATTCCATGTCGAACAACACTCATTTATGCCTGAAGACACGTTAGCAGAACGCCGAGCGAAGGATAAGGTGGCTTACGACGTATGGATTGAGGAAGGGTGGCTGGATATTACACCAGGTGCTGTTGTGGATTATAGCTTTGTGGAGCAATGGATATTGGATTTAATTAACGACAATGAATTAAATGTTATTTTATTCTGCTATGACCCATACGGAGCTACTCAATTTGCTCAAAATATGGCCAACTACGGGCTAACAACTGTGGAAGTCCGACAAGGGTTCCCGACACTCTCAGAGCCTACTAAAGAGTTTAGAGATAACGTGTATCAAAAGAAAATTACTCATTTAGCAGATAAAACTTTATCTTGGGCGGTAGGAAATGCGATTGCTGAAATGGCAGCAAATGAGAGTATTAAGCTATCAAAATCCAAGTCTCGAGAACGAATAGACCCGATTGCGGCTATTATCACAGCATTTGTACAAGCTCGATTTGATGTAAATGATAGTGGAGACGGAAATATCACGTTTATCTCAATTAATGATTTATAGGAGGAAAAGGTAATGTCTATTGGTGAAAAAATAACTGAATTACGAAAAGAACTCAGACTAACGCAAGAACAGTTAGCAGAGCAATCAGGGCTATCTAGAGTCAGTATCGGGAATTATGAGCGTGGAGACAGGGAACCGGGTTTAGAAGCTGCGAAAAAAATAGCGTTAGTTCTTGGAGTAAATGTGAATCGTTTGATTGATATGGAATCAGGCAAGGAGTATCCACTGAATCAACAAATAGAAAACAATTTCAAGTACCACAGCCCGAAAGAAGGGCAACCTCAAAAATATGAATCTATTCGTGAAAAGGCGAAAGAACTTGCTTATCTAATTAATGAAGTATGTCCTAATAGCAGAGAGAAATCAGTTGCAATGACAAATCTTGAAACAGCAATCATGTGGGCGAATGCTTCAATTGCTCGTAATGAATGATGTAATGGTTACAGAAAGGCGGTGAGAAATTGAAATTTTTTCAGCGTGTAAAAACAGCAGCTTATATGGCATATGCCGGGGCTAGTACAGGATGGAAGGGTGGAACATGGGATTTTACGAATTGGTTCGGTAAAACCTTTTGGGGCATCGATAACAGCCAATTAGCTACAAACGAGACGATATTTAGTGTTATTACTCGCCTTGCTAATACTTTATCAGCTTTACCTATTAAGCTACATCAAAGTTATGACGTGATTCATAACGAAGCGTCCGACGTACTTATCAACGAGCCAAACCAAAATATGAGTAGCTTCGACTTTATTAACGCTTTAGAAGTTAGTCGTAATGAAGCTGGTAATGGGTATGCAGTAATTTTACGTGATATACGGATGCGCCCAATGGAGTTATTACCTCTTGATCCGAACTGTGTGACAGAGTTTATTAATCAGGATGATGGTTCATTGTGGTATGAAGTTCGTGGTGACTCAAAGAATATGTATGTCCACAACGGCGACATGATTCATGTTAAACATATCAGAGGACCTGCGCGTTTGCGAGGACTAAATCCATTAAAAGTTTTAGCAAATACCATCAAATATGATAAAGCAGTTCAAGAGTTCTCTCTTTCGGAAATGGAAAAGAAGGAATCCTTTACATTAAGTTATGCAGCGAACGTAGATGAAGAAAAAAGAAAGCGGATTATAGGCGACTTTAAAAGATATTATTCTGAAAATGGCGGGATTTTGTTTAAAGAACCAGGCGTTGAAATTACAGAATTGAAGAAGCAATATTTTGCATCAGATACGTTGGAATCAGAGCGAATTACACGCTCGCGGGTGGCCAACGTTTTTAATGTGCCTGTTTCGTTTTTAAATGATTCTGAGGGCGGTACTTTAGGTTCAAATGAGCAACAAATGATTCAATTCACGAATATGAATCTATTACCTACTGTTCGCCAGTATGAACATGAATTTAATCGAAAGTTATTAACGAAAGCAGACAGACAAGCTGGTATGTATTTCAAGTTTAATCTAGGTGGTCTTCTCAGAGGTGATACTGCTACTCGTGCATCGTTTTACCAAATGGGTATTCGGAATGGATGGTTTAAACAAAACGAAGTAAGAGGATTTGAAGATTTACCACCGGATGATTCTGAGTACGCGAACAAGCTATGGATATCCGGAGATCTTTATCCTATCGATATGGACCCGACATTACGTAAATCCACTGCTGCTACATCAACTGTGGAAGACAACAGCGCGACGAAAGGTGGTGAGAAAAATGACTAAGAAGCAGAAACAACAAAATAGTTTTTTTCAAATGAAGGCGTCTGCTGATGGAAAATCGGCTGACGTTTTTATTTATGGTGAAATTACAAAGTGGGCGTGGGAAGAGCTTGGAGAGGTTTCGTCGATTACTTTCAAAAAAGAGCTTGATGCATTAGGAGATGATGTAGAAACAATCCATTTATACATTAATAGCCCAGGTGGTAGTGTATTTGAGGGGTTAGCTATTGGTAACATGCTGAAGCGTCATAAAGCAAGAGTGATTGCTCATGTTGATGCTTTAGCGGCTTCGATTGCATCTGTAATCGCTATGTTTGCCGATGAAGTTCGAATGGCATCCAATAGCTTAATGATGATTCATAATGCTTGGACTTGGGCAAGCGGAAATGCAGAACAGCTCCGCAAAGCGGCGGATGATATCGAGCGCATTAACGAGTCTGTTATCCAGTCTTATTTAGATAAGACAGGAGATAAATTGAATAGTGAAACACTAAAGTCTCTTTTAGATGCCGAAACTTGGTTATCTGCGGAAGAGGCTTTTAATTATGGTCTTTGTGATGCAATTGATGAATTTAACGAAGTGGCAGCTTGTATCGATGAAAAGCTAATTAATCAGTACAAAAATGTACCACAACAACTTTTGCAGCCAAAGCCATCCACACCAGTGATGAGTGCAGAAGAAAAGGCTTTACGTGAAAAAATCATTGCAGATTCAAAGGCGAATCTTACTTACTTAAACACATTTTTATAAAAAATAGGAGGTTTTCAAATTATGAAAACACAAACAAAAAAGTTTTTAAAATCATTAGAGCAGAAAAACATGATGAAAATGTTACTACCACTAAATATTCAAATGTTTTCAGGTAATCAAACACTTTACGAATTAAAACAAGCTATGGCTACAATTGGTCAACAATTGAAAAAAGTTGAAGGTGAACTTTCTGCAAAAGCGATTGACCCATCTGCATCAATTGAAGACATCCAAGCGCAACAAAAATCAAAAGAAGATTTACAAGCTCGTTTTAATGTAATTAAACAACAACATGATGAATTAGACGCAGAACAAAAAGAAAAATTCGCTCAACAAGCAGCTGCTAAACAAGCGACTTTAGGTGGTATTGATGATCCGCACCAGAAAATTATTTCAGCTAAGGCTTCGTTAGTTCGTTCTACGATGCGCGGAAAGGCTATCGATAATGATGTTCGCGCAGCTCTTGGTGATGATGCTGCATCTGGTGGTGGTAAGTTCTTACCTAAAACTGTTTCACAGGATGTCATTTTAGCTCCATTAGCTAAAAACCCATTACGAGGGCATTCAGCTGTAACTCAAATCACAAACCTTGAATTACCACGTCTTTCGTTCACTTTAGATGATGATGATTTCATCGCTGATATGGCAACTGCTAAAGAGTTAAAAGCTAAAGGTGATACAGTAGCATTCACTCGTAACAAATTCAAAGTATTCGCAGGTGTTTCTGAAACAGTAATCAATGGTTCTGACGCTGATTTAGTTGGCCATGTTGAAAATGCACTTAAATCAGGTGTAGCTGCAAAAGAAAAGAAAGTAGCATTTGCTGTAACACCGAAATCAGGTGAAGAACACATGAGCTTCTATTCGACTGAGAATGCAATCGTAAAAGTAAACGGTGCAGATACTTATACAGCTATCCGAAAAGCAATTGCCGATCTACATGAAGATTACCGTGAAAATGCGAAAATCATTATGTCTTACGCTGATTACTCTGACATCATTGAAAAACTAGCGAATGGTAATGCCACTCTTTACACAGCGCAACCTGAGCAAGTGTTAGGAAAGCCAGTTATTTTTGCAGATGCCGCAACAAAACCAATCGTAGGAGATTTATCTTATTCTCACTTTAACTACGATATCGGCGAAACTTTTGAACGTGACAAAGATATCAAAACAGGTATTGAGCAATTCGTTGTTACAGCATACTTTGACCACCGTATTAAATTAGCATCTGCATTCCGTATTGCAGAAGTTGTTAAGACACCCTAATCAGCCCATCATTGGGCAGATGACAATTGGAACGGATTTTATTATCAGTTAAGGAGATGGAATTTAAATGGCTAAAACAAAAGAAGAATTAAAAGTAATGTTTGCAACAGGCAAAAAACCTACTGGTGCTGATTTCACAGAATTAATTGACGGTGTTGTTGGTCCACAAGGAGCGAAAGGTGACAAGGGTGATACCGGAGCAGCAGGAGCGGACGGAGCAAAAGGAGCTAAAGGTGACACTGGAGCTAAGGGTGCAGATGGCTTTGGCACAGAAGCGCAATACAATGACATTATCTCTCGCCTCGAGGCAATGGAACAGGCAACACCAGAGGGGTGATAACCTATGGACGCACTTTTAGATGAATTAAAAGAATATTTACGTATAGATGGGGATGATGAAAATCGTTCCCTTTCTTCTTTTCTTCAAAGCTCTATATCTTATTTGGAGAATGCAGGAGTAAAGCAACCGATTGACTACTTTTCACTTGTGGAGGGCAAAGACGTTTTTGCGCAACATCGGTTAGCCGTTATGATGCTCGCTACACACTTTTACGAGAATCGTATAGCGATTACACCATCCACAATTAAAACAGCTCAACAGTCTATACCATACGGCTTACAATCGATGATTTTGCAATTAAAGTGGGTGGATCCAGATGAATTATCAGCACAACAATAATGCCGCTCGTTTAAATAAACGGGTGGCATTTTATAATCCACCAGGAACGACCGGTGAGGATGGTTGGCCATCTACAGAATGGGTACCTTTCAAAAAACTTTGGGCTGAAATTAAAACACAAAAAGGCTATAAGTCGTTTAATTCTGATGCTACTCAATGGCAAGGTAAGCGGATAGTAGGTATTCGCTATCGAAACGATATTCATACCGCAATGCGGCTAGAAATAGCAGGAGTGATGTATGAAATTGAATCGCTAGTGAATGATGATGAACGCAATCAATGGATAACGATTATTGCAAAAGAGGTGAATTAAGTGGAATTTGAGATGGCTGGTATGTCGGAATTGCTGAAGCAATTAGCTAGATTACCAATCGAAGAAGAAGATGAAAAGAAAGCTCTTGATAAAGCTACAAAAGTTGTTAAAAATGCAATTGCTGAAGAAGCACCTATCGATAAAAAGAATCCAAAAGACAGTTCTTCTTTGCATAAAAATATCAAATCAACACGTTATATTGATGGTGTAGTTACTATTCATACGGGTGGTGCATATCACGCCCATTTAGTTGAATTTGGGCGAAGTGCTGGCAGTAAGTATGCATTGAAAAAGGGTAAACGTCAATTAGTAACTTGGGGGGCGACAGAGGCTAATCCATTCTTCACGCGCGGATTTGAAAAGAGTTCGAGAGAGGCAGTCGATGTAATGGCTGATGAAATGAGAAAGGCGCTCAGACTATGATTGATATAAGCACTCACGTTACCCAGTTACTTAAGCCATTAATTCCATCTATAAATTTTAATACTGTTCCGACTGGATCAAATATCCCAAATGAATACATCACATTTTTAGAAGTGAATGCCAAACCAGCACTGGAAGCATCTGACCAAGAATATGAGACTGAGCGACTTATTCAAATCAATGTTTGGTCAAAAGCAAATTACTATCAGCTTGTGGAAGACGTTAAGCTATTAATGGAATCAGCAGGTTATGAACGAACATTTGAATACGATGCACCAAAATCAGAAGGCGATTCTCACTTTAACAAAGTGTTGAGATTCGTCTTTTTTGATGACTATTAAAAATTAGGAGGTCATGTAAATGACAACTACGACTGTAAATGAAAAGCCACAGAAAATTAGTTTGAAGCGTATCCACTATGCGCTAATGACAGACGAACAAGCTGAAACACACGGCGACGTTAAAACATTAACGATGCCAATTTCTTTAACACTTACACCGAACTTTTCAGAAGCTCATTTAGATGCAGGAGATCGTGTGGTAGACCAAGAAGCACAACTCGACTCAATTACCATTGCAGGGGAAACAGCAGATCTACCAACAGATGTTTTAGTTGATTGGTATGGACATAAGATGTCAGCGGAAGGCGGTATTATTACAAATTCCAATGATACTCCAAATGCTATTGCGATCGGTTTCGAATCAGGATCTAAATTAGTTTGGTTCTACAAAGCGAAATTAAAGCCTGGTGAGGAATCGAATGCTACTCGTAAAAAAGGAGAAACGAATTACAAAGTCTATCCGTTTAGTGGAGAGGCTTTACCTCTTATCGATGGGAACATCAAACATACAGTTGATACACGTGACGCAGGGGTAACTGCAACAGCAGAAACATTCTTTGCCACAGTGGCAAAGCCAACAGAATCTACAACACCCACGCCCTAATCAGCCCCAAGTAATCGGGGCGGCTGAAATAGGCAAAGATTTTATCGTTCAATAATCAAGAAGTCTTCCACAATTATCTGTGGAGGGCTTCTTTTATTTATATCAAATCGAGTAATTAACGAAAAGGATGGATGAATTATGCAAATTAAATTACGAATTGAAAGCGAAGAAAAAACTTTTACAAATGACTTTGTGAAGGCACGTGTATTCCGAAATGCATTAAAGATGAATGAAAAAATGCGTAAAGAAGGCAGTGACATTTCCGTAGAAACGTTTGATGAAATGATCGGTTTTGTTGTAAATGTTTTTGATAATCAATTCACTGTGGATGACGTATGGGATGGTTTAGAGGCAGGTAAGCTGCAAGATGAAATCATGCGTGTGTTTAACAATGTATTAAATATTGGTGGACTTGAAACGAAGTCTTCCACAACTGAAGATGCGGGAAAGTCAGTGGACTAACACCCTATCAAAATATTAAGAAATTCTATCGGGATTTATTGAAAGCAGGATACAAAATTCACGAAATAGATGAAATGGACATCCATTTTTGGTTTGAGCTTTCAGAAGAAGATGAAGAAATTGAAGAAGTCACAGCCGACGATATTTCGTGGTTGTGATTTTTTATTTTGATCAAAAAGGCGGTGAGAATAAATGGCGAGTATCGGTAGTTTAGAGGTCAGTCTAGCGATGAATGCTTCAAGCTTTAATGGCACTGTAGCACAGGTGAATCGTAACATGAAAGCAATGAGCAGTGAATTACAAGCTCTAAAAGCAAAAGGTTCAGATTACGAAAAATCTATTGGTGGAATGTCACAGAAGCAAGATATCTTAACGAGGTCTTTTGACGCTGCAGGTATAAAGCTACAGGAACAACGTAGACGATACGACGAACTTGTTGCATCTGGAACAGCTACAGAGGCGCAAATTGAGCGACAAGCTAACGCGGTTAACCAAGCCCAAACTCAATACAATCGTTTGGAGCGAGAACTTGCAGAGGTGACAGAGCAACTACGTATCCAGTCATCACAATGGACGCAAGCTGGCCAACGCATGCAAGAAGTCGGAAGCAAGTTAACTGCAGTAGGAAATAGTATGAAACAAATTGGTCAAAACATGTCTATGTATGTAACTGCCCCACTTGCCGCTATGGGTGCAGGGATTGTAAAAATCGGTATGGATTTTGATAGTCAAATGTCAAAGGTATCGGCAGTTAGCGGTGCTACAGGTGCTGATTTTGACGCATTACGAGGTAAGGCACAAGAACTTGGAGCATCAACTAAATTTACAGCTACACAAGTTGCTGAAGGCATGGAATACCTTGCGCTTGCTGGATATGATACCAATCAAATTTTATCTGCTACAGGTGGAGTTTTAAATTTAGCAGCAGCGGGTGCGATGGACTTAGGAAACGCCTCAGATATTTTAACAGATGTTATGTCAGCGTTTGGTATGAAAGCTAAAGAATCTGGACATGCGGCGGACGTGTTTGCTTATGCACAGGCTAACGCTAATACCAACGTTGAGCAAATGGGTGAAGCCATGAAATACGTGGCGCCTATGGCTAATCAGATGGGTTGGTCATTAGAAGAAACTTCAGCAGCTATGATGAAACTTGCTGATAACGGACTAAAAGGTTCCATCGCTGGTCAAGCCTTCGCTTCATCACTTGGACGATTAGCGAAACCGACAAAACAGATGCGTAAAACGATGGATGAGTTAGGGTTATCTTTCTTTGATGCTGAAGGTAATATGAAATCTCTACCTGACATTGTTGGTCACTTAGAAACGAATTTCGAAGGTCTAACTATGCAACAAAAATCAGCTGCTATCACTACGCTATTTGGTGCAGAGGCATATAAGCATTGGGCGATTTTATTAGAGTCTGGATCAGATACATTAGCACAATACACAAAAGAATTAGAAGGTTCAGATGGTACTGCGCAACGCATGGCGGACACAATGAATGACAACTTAGCTGGATCGGTATTAATGCTTAAATCTGCATTAGAAGGATTGGCTATACAATTCAGTGATTTGATAAAAAATGATCTTCGCGCATTCGCTGAATGGCTAACGAAAATGACAGGTAAATTCGCAGAATTAAGTGATGGCACTAAGAAAACGATTCTAGGAGTCGGAGCACTCGCTGCAGCTATAGGACCTGTTCTATTAATCGGAGGGGCATTAATTAGTTCTGTCGGTACAATTGTTACAGCGTTTGGTTCACTGGCATTGCATTTGGGGATTGCTGGTGGTGCAACTACGGCGTTTGGTGCAGCGCTAGCTGTAGTTACTGGTCCAATCGGTTTGACCGTTGCTGCTATAGGAGCATTAGGTGTTGGAGCTGTATTAGTCGGAAAAGAGATGAGTGAGTCATCTATTCAAGTAAAAGGATTCGGTGACAAAGTTTCGGAATCAACTGCAAAAGCTGTGGAGGGCTTTCTTGGGTTGTCTGATAAAGCAACTGTATCGCTCAACCAACTTGCTTGGTCTGGGGTTGAAGTAACTGGCGAGATGGCCACGAAAATCACCGAAATTTATAAATCTATGGGTGATCAAGTTTTAACAGAGATGCAAACAGACCATGCTGCTCAACTTGAAACAATGACAGCGTATTTTGCTAATTCAAGTGCATTAACTGAAGCTGAAGAATTATCAATCATAGAAGCTATGAAAGCGAAACAGTTAGAAAAAGAAACAGCTATTACAGAAGGTCAATTACGCATCACAGAGATTATGAACGCCGCTAAAGAAGAAAAACGAGCGCTCACAGAAGCTGAACAACAAGAAATAAACGCTATTCATGAAACTATGAAAAACAATGCTATCCAGTATATGTCTGAAAGTGAAGTAGAACAAAAAGTCATTCTTGAGAATCTTAAAAGTGAAGCATCTAAAATTACTGCTGAACAAGCTGCTGAAGTTGTTAAAAATTCGGTTAAACAAAAAGATGAAGTTGTAAAAGAAGCTCAGGACCAGTACTCAAAAACTGTCGGAGAAATAACTAGACAACGTGACGAGATGGGTACTATCAGCGCCGAACAAGCACAAAAATTAATCGATGAAGCTAAAAAACAACGTGACGAAACTGTTTCAAACGCCGAAGATATGCATCGGAAAGTTGTGTCCGAAGCGCAGAAACAAGCGGAAGAACATGTCGATAAAGTGAACTGGGAAACTGGTGAGATTTTATCTAAGTGGGAAGCATTTAAAAGTAAGCATTCTGATATTTTTGATAAGGTGAATGAGGCTTACGAAAAAGTTACAAATTCTCTAAAAGAAGTAACGTCCAAAGCCTATGAATTTATCAAAAAAACAGTAGAAGACAACCTAAGTGTCGTAGTCGATTTTGTAAAGGAACAGCTAGATAAACTAAAAAAGTTTTGGGATGAAAATGGAAAGGCTATTACAGGAATTGTTCAACTTTATTTTGGACAAATAAAAGCAAATATAGAAGCAGTGATGTCAGTAATTAAAGGTGTATTTGAGATGGTATGGCCTGTCATTACTAGTGTAGTTGAAATTGCTTGGAACACAATAAAGTTAACTGTCGGAACTGCATTAGATGCAGTTTTAGGCGTTATCCAAACGGTGTTGAAAGTTATTCAAGGTGACTGGGAGGGCGCTTGGGAGACAATCAAAACAACTGCTCAAAATATCATGGACAATATTAAACAATATTTTGAGAATGTTAACCTTGTAGAGATAGGTGAAAACATTATTCAAGGTTTTATTGATGGTTTTGGAAGCATGGTTGAAGGTGTTAAAACGAGCGCTTCTTTTATCATAGATCAAATCAAAGAGAAATTCGGAGAAAAATTTGAGGAATTAAAAACGTCCATTATCGATTGGTTTACATCTATGCCAAGTGTAATTGAATCGAAATTAACCGAATGGGGCACAGCGATAAGCAATTGGTTTACAAGCATATCTGCAAATACAGCATCTAAATTAGAAGAATGGTGGACAGCCATTTCAGACTGGTTTACAAGCGTACCGCCTAAAATTGCTGAAAAATTAGTTGAATGGGCAACTGCCATTCAAAAATGGACTAAAGAACAAAATGAAGAAAACAAACGACAATTTGGTGAATGGTGGGAAGCTATCTCAGAGTGGTTTACAAGTATCCCAGAAAAAATCACTTCTAAATTAGGTGATTGGGGAAAGGCCATTAAGGATTGGTTTACATCGATACCAGAGGAAATTGCAAACAAGCTATCTGATTGGTGGGATGCAATATCAGATTGGTTTTCTGAAACGTATGAAAATATTACTTCTAAACTGGGTGACTGGGGAAAAGCGATTGGTGATTGGTTTAGCGAAATGCCATCAAATATCGGTGATTGGTTATCAGATTGGTGGGAAAAAATTTCTACTTGGTTTAGTGAAATTCCTGAGAAAATTTCCACTAAGCTAGAAGAATGGTGGAAAACTATAAAAGGCTGGTTTGACGGTGTACCTGATAAGGCAGAGATTAAAGACATGGGTAAAAAAATGATTGATAAAGTCGCCGAAGGTAACACCGAAAAGAAGCCGGAACTATTAGATAAACTAGGGAAAATTATAGTCGATGTTGCTTTAGGTGCTCTAGCCGCAGCAGGTGTGGCATTAATCGCGGCTGGACGTGAGATAATTAGTCGATTAATCGAAGGTGTCCAAGCAACCTCTGCGCTTGTTACTGCTAAATTCGAAGAGATAAAAGGATTGATTATCTCTAAGGTTAAAGAAGTTGACCTACTGCAAATCGGTAGAGATATTGTCCAAGGTTTGATAAATGGTATCGGAGAAATGTTCGAACCTATCCAAAAGAAAGCTGAAGAATTGGCTAGCAAACTCCCTAAATGGGTTAAAGACAAACTAGGTATCAAGTCTCCATCTCGTGTATTTATGGCGATTGGAAGAGATACCGGAGAAGGTTTGGCTTTAGGCATTGAAGAAAAAGAGAAGCGCGTCGAAGGTGCCATGAAAGATATTTCAGATAAACTAATCAAACTTGGAGATCAGTTGAGCAAAGAGGAACAAGCACAACTAAAAAAATCTAACGCTGAGATAGAGAAAATTGAAACTAAACTTGGTGAAGATATCGCTAAAATTAAAAAGAAGGCAGCATCTGAAAATCGTTCTTTAACAGCTGAAGAAAACAATAAGATGAATAAACTTATTGAAGAAGCCGCTCGTAAAACTGAATCTGTGGAAGAAAAGAATGCAAAATCATTAACTGATAAAATGAAAAAAGCTAATAAAGAGCGATATGACGCAATCAAATTGTATATAGAAGACAAAAAGTCGCTTGAACAATTATCGGTTGATGAAGAGGCAGAGATTTGGAAGAAAGCTATTGAACAATTTGCTGCAGGTACCAAAGAACGTGTAGACGCCCAAAAGAATTATAAAAAGGCTGTAGAAGAAAGTTATAAAGCTGAATTGGATTCTATAAAGTCTTACATCGATGGGAAGAAAGAACTTGGTGAACTTTCCCTGACAGAAGAGGCTGCTATTTGGGAGAGAACTACGGAGTTATATGGTGAAGGCACTAAAGAGCGTATAGAAGCACAAAAAGCTTATCAGGCTGCTGTGCAAGCCATTAACAAAGAAATAACAGCTACTAACAAAGAATACTCTGATCAAATTATTAAGATAAATGATGATTTAATCAAAAGTGAAGAAGCATTGAATAAAGCGTATGAAGATGCTGTGTCCAAACGAGAGAACTCTTTGGTTGGGTTTAAAGGGCTTTTTGATGAATTCAACATCGAGATTGACCGTACTGGCGAAGAATTGATGAAGAACCTAGAATCTCAAGTTGTAGGTTTTGAAGGCTGGCAATCGCAAATTGAAATGCTATCAACAAAAGCTATCGACAAAGGTTTATTAGCTGAATTACGCGAAATGGGACCAAATGCTTTAGCTGAGGTTGTAGCTTTAAATGGCATGACTGATACAGAGCTTACTAAGTATAGTGAGTTGTATCGTAAGAAGTCTAATCTAGCACGTACGCAAGCTGAAAAAGAAATGGAAGGAATGCGTAAGGACAACGAGAAAACGATAAAACAAATGCAAAAAGACGCTGAAAAAGAATTGCGTGAATTGCATTATAAATGGGAAGATGCGATTAAGAAGATCACGACTTCCACAGGTACTGAAATGAGTAGCCTAGAACAAGTAGGTCGTGATGCTGGTCAAGGTCTCCTTAAAGGGTTAACGAGTCAGCAAGGACCGTTAGAATCAAAGGCTAAAGAAATTGCAAATAGTATTAAGAGTACAATTCAAAGCGCGTTAGAGATCCGCAGTCCATCACGTGTTATGCGTGGTTTTGGTGTAAATATCGGACAAGGCCTAGTACTTGGGATGGATGATATGGTTGATAAAGTATCTGGTGCTGCACAGCGCTTAGCATCCTCTGTGGAGGGCGGTGTTGGATTTGGTGGAGCAACGCCTTCATCTGTTGATAAATCCAGAACTTATCACGGTGGTGAGACGCATATCCATGTTTACGGAGAAAAACCTTCACCAAGTGAAATCGCTCGTAGAAATACACAGGCGCTACGTCAACAAGCAATGGAATGGGGGATGGCATGACAGCCGAAAAAGTAACATTTACAAATACGAGAGGGCAGTCTATTGAGCTATCTAATGGACGCCCTTTTTTGTTGCAATCAATTATAGGCAAGGCGGATGTGGGAGCTGATATACAGACTCAAACAGCGCCATTTCAAGACGGTAGTACTTATATAGATACCCACCTTCAACCACGTGCAATGTCTTTGAATGTATCGATTTTAGCCGCCAATCAAGAAGATTTACTTTATCAAAGGCAGCTACTCGCATCAGTCTTTAATCCGAAATTAGGTCCTGGCTTGCTTGTTTACACAAAAGGTAATACGGAGCGAGAGATAAAGGCTGTAGTGGAAAACGTCCCTGTTTTTGGAGTAGGTAGTGACAACAATGGTATGCGGTTCCAACGTACCATTGTCAACCTGTTATGTCCTTCACCTTTTTGGGAAGACATTTTAGCGGAAAACTATAAGCTCGAAGATTTCGTCAGCAACTTTCGTTTTTCATTTCATTTTCCGGTACGTTTTGCCACACGCGGCGACTCAAAAATGTTAGTCAATAAAGGTGATGTACCAACACCAATTCACGTTGAGTTTCGAGGGCCAGTAGTCAATCCTCGTATTACAAATCTCAATACAGGTGAATTTATCCGTGTTAATCGTGAGATACCTACGGGTTATAAATTAATACTTGATACCTCGTTTGGTAATAAGCGAGTGGAAATAGTAGGTCCTGATGGTATTGTACAAAATGCATTTCATTATATCGATTTGGCCTCCACATTTTTTAATTTAGACGTTGGTGAAAATCGCTTTGCGTTTATTACAGACAGTGGGAATCCAGAGGTATACGTTGAATACAAACACAGATATTTATCTGTATAAAAGGAAGTGAAATAATGGCTGAACAATTTAGTTTTTTTGACCCTGTGCAATTGCCGGATGGCACATACGACCGGGAGTATAATGCGCAACAATTTACTAGCTATTTTAAAACATTAGTTACAACAGGTGTTTTAAAAGGCGAAATGAATGAGTTAAGAGTTATATCAACAGGCGTCAACATGCAAACAAAAATAGATACAGGTGTTGCGTTTATTTTAGGTAGGTACTACGAAAACGATGGTATCAAAGAATTAACACACGACACCGAATCACTAGGTGTGAGCCGTATAGATCGTGTAGTAATACGCATGGATTTGAGTACGGATAAGCGTCATGTATTGTCATTTGTCAAAAAGGGTGTGCCTAGTGCGAATCCTGTTCCTCCACAGTTGACGCAGACACCAAATATTTATGAGATTAGTCTTGCTCAAGTAAAAGTAGTTGGTGGTCAAACATTTATAGCAGCTGATGCAGTGACTAGTGAGCGCGGTAAAGATGTTATTTGTCCTTGGGCTGGTTCTAAAATACTACCATCTTTTGACGATAATTTACTAAATAAACATATAGAAAACAAAAGTGTTCATCTAACTCCTAATCAGTTTAGGAACGATATTCGCATTGATAATATTGGGAACCATTATGCTAGACGAGACTTTGGCGGTTTTCAATGGAAAAATAACGACACTACCGAGTATGTTAACTTCTACTACGGTAAAATGTCGTTCTCTGGAATAATAAGAATGACATTGGGGTCATTATACGCCAATAGTAATGCTTCTGGCGGATGTGTCGTAGAACATCATATGGGCTTCGGAGAAGGTGTTATTCATCATGCAGAGACTAAAATTATCACTAGTGCGAAAGGATTCCTTGAAAACTTCTATCTTCCCACACCATATGTATATAACGGACATTTATACATGCAATTATATAAAAGAAAAGCTAGTAACCCAGTAACTTGCGTGGTTGAGATGTTTGGTCTAACTGGTACAGCACAACCAGTATTTGATGTATTAAACGCAGTAACAACTAACCAAGTAGTTGATAACATAGTTACGTCGGTGCCTGTTCAACAAGACCTTTTTACATCTGTAAGTAATGGTAAAGCAGAGATAGCATCCGCCATTACCCAAAAAGGTGTTCCTACACCACCGGATGCTACGTTCGTTCATATGGCGAATAATATAATGTTGATAAACACTGGCATAAAGTCTCTACAGGGAGTCTTACCTGTTCCAGCTATACCTCCTTTGGGAGCCATAACGGTACGAACACCATCGGTACCATTCAGACCGTTCAATAGCGCACATGGTATGCCAGGTTCATATTATAGGAATGGACTATCTCAAAACATGCAAGGCGCAATGACAGGGCTCGTGTATATGTCTTATGCGGAATTGGCGCAGGACAGCAATGGTTATTATCTGAATTATGTTGTGCGAAACGGTTACCCTTCTACAACAACCGTTCCAGTCAATTTAAATTTCTTAATCACAGAATAGGAGAGATATTATGAAACTTGAAAATAGATTATATTATGACGTACCAACTGGAAGAATTATTTATCAAACTGGTGAGGCTTCTGGTGACGTATTACCGCATCCTGAAGTCACTGAGATGTCCTACATTACTGTTCCTTACGGAAGTATTGATTATACAAAAGGTTATATTTCCGAAGTGAAAGATGGAAAGCCCGTATTCGTCGATTTTGAAAATAGCCTGTCAGAAGTCGAATTGGAAAACGTAAAGCTTAAAGAAGATATTTTATTATTACAAACTGAAAATGAAGTTGGGGGTATCTTATAATGACAACAGTTAACCCAGTAGTTGTACGTATTGCAGCAGAACGCATTATGAACAAAGGACTTAATCCAAAAACGAATGAGGTTTATGTAATCGACGACATCACAAATCAAGATTACAGACAAGGTGTAGAGGATTATATTCTAGCCAATACAGAGGGCGTGTAGGATGAAAAAGCCCATCCGAATACTATCACTAAACATGGACATCTTAGGAGAAATCGACAACTATGAATCCATGTTTTTTAATCGTTCCTGGCATGGCATCGGCGCCATTGAATTGCGCATTAATCGTTATAAAAAGAACGCAGATACATTAATAAAAGACAACCTTATTCTTATCGGAACTGATTTGAATAAGGTTTTTATTATTAAGCACAGGGAAATTGAGTTGGACGAAAACGGTAAGATTACAGAAAACTGGCTCATTAAAGGCTACGCTATAAAGTCTATCATTGCACAGCGTATTACAATGCCACCTGAACATACAGCTTATGATAATCGTAGTGGTTCAGCTGAAACGGTTATGAAACATTACGTAAATAATAATCTAGTTAATCCAGTGGACCCAAGGCGTAAAATACCACAGCTAGTAATTGGACCTGATTTACAGCGGGGCATCCACATGACATATGCTTCACGCTTTAAAAACGTGGCAGAGGAGATGTCCACACTATCACTAACAAGCGGGTTAGGTTGGGATGTCACGCTTGATATCGCTAATAAAGTATGGGTGTTTGATATTGTGGAAGGCAAGAATTTAGTTTCTGGTCAATCAATCAATCCACCTGTTATTTTCAGTCCACAATTTGAATCGCTTAAATCGTTACACTACACGCAAAGTGATATGAATTATAAAAACGTAGCAATTGTGGCCGGTCAAGGTGAAGGTGTTGAAAGGCGTGTTATTGAGGTTGGGTACTATGCAGCTATTAATCGTCATGAAGTGTTTATTGATGCAAGGGACATAGCTGAAACAGGCGAAGATGAACAGCCGATACCAGTTGAGCAAATTGTCCAAGCATTAACGGATCGTGGACAACAAAATTTAAATGAATTGATTCAGGAAGAATATTTAGAAGGTCAGGTTTTAACCAATAGTCCATTTAAGTATCAAATTGATTATGACTACGGGGATATTACTACAATCCAAAATCTTGATTGGGGTGTGACGGTGGATGCTCGTATTACTGAAATTAAGGAAATTTACGAAACAGCAGGTTTTAGCATTGAGGCTACGTTTGGTAATAATCGACCTACATTGATACAAAAGATTAAGCAGGAGCTTAGTCAGATTAGTGGTGAGGTGAGGCGATAGATGACTGAAAAAGAATGGCTTGTAAATGATTTAGAGGACATCTTATTGTTTACAGAGAGAATAAAGATACGTTACTCAGATATGAAACAAGATGAACATTATCAAAGAATTGTACAAGCGATTGAAGTACTCGAAAAAGAGCATGACATATTGTACCAGCAAATTAGATAATCCCAAACGTTTGAGATTTTGCCTTCCACAATCATCTGTGGAGGGCTTTTATTATGCAGAAAAGGAAGGTGTTTTATGAAAACAGACACGTTATATACATCACTTATAGGCGGCTCAATGGCATGGTTAGGATACCTTGTTGGGGGTGTTGACCATTTGATTAAAGCATTAGTTATATTCATGGTAATCGACTATGCTCTTGGCTTCATGGTGAGTTTAGTCTTTAAGAAAACTGAAAGTAAAAAGATGTTTAAAGGCTTAATAAAAAAGACAGCAATGGGGTTAATGGTTATTGCTGCCGTGCAATTAGATACAGCAACTGAGAGTGGTAATTTCATGCGTAATGCTATGATTCTATTTCTAATCGGTATGGAAGGAATCAGTATGATTGAAAACTTAGGTAAGCTAGGCATTCGTGTACCGAAGTTTTTAGCAAGTGCATTCACTCAGTTACAAATGGACAATGACGATAAATCGAAGGATGGTGAAGGTAAATGATTGTAAAAGAAATTGAAATTCATCCTGGTCATTGGAAAAATACAGGTAGTGGCGCTAATGGTATTCTGAACGAAGTAACTGAAGCCCGTAAGGTGGCAAAACGTGTTTATGAAATATTAAGATCATGGAAAGTTCCTACAACATACTTCGAGGATAATACCTCAACAAACCAAACGCAGAACATTAATGCGTTGGTCAATGAGCACAACAAAGATAAAGATGGGCTTATCGTGTCTATTCATTTTAATGCAGGCGGTGACGGTTCCAAGGCAATTGGTACAGAGGTTTTATATTATGACCAAAAGGCATTAGCCACACGAATTTCGAAAGCTATTAGTGACGCAACGGGTGGAGGTTTATTAAATCGTGGCGCTAAACAACGTACCGACTTAGGGGTGTTAGCACGAACTTATGAGCCAGCAATTTTAATTGAAGTATGCTTTGTAAATTCGACAGTTGATGCTGCTATTTACCGACATGACTTTGAAAAGATATGCCAAGCGATTGCCAAAGAGTTAGCGGCATATTTGGGTAAATCAGCACCTTCCACATCATCGCCTGTAGAGGAAAAAAAGGAGGAAGTTAAAATGGAATTCTTAAATGAAACAGGTCGCGCGGAAATTCGAGCACTATTAAAAAAGGCGCGTAATAAAACGTATGTAGTTGAAGGTAAAACTAAAAATATTATCGATCCATCTACTCATACAGATGCGAAGATTAATGCATACACAGACGTACAGTTACTAAGTTATCAAGCAGCTGTAACTAATCGTACATTTTAAACGACAAAGCCCAGGTACTCAATTAATTTTGAGCCTGGGCTTTTTTTTGTTTATTCATCATAAGGTCTGAATTTTTTTCTAAGTGATTCAAGTTCATCTTTTTTCTCTAACAGCACGCTTCTCAAAAACATTTTGGGCTGTTCTTTAGCTGCTATTAACTTTCCGTCTTTCACCAATTGTCCGAGTCGAACTTTCGATATTTCCAATACCTCAGCTGCTTCGGCTGCAGATAATAATTCTGCGTTTAAGAATGTTAGTAGTTCTTCGGTTGTTTCAAATTTGTATTCCATATGTTCACCTTCTTTTAAACATGAATAGTATGAGCCTTGTGAGGTGTATTAAAACAGTGATTCCATATAGTGCTAATAATACATAGTCAAATGTTGAAGGGTTTTGAAAATCAACATATGTGAGTATTATAGCTGTACTAGCGATTAATAAAGCAATATTTGTGTAACCAAATCGTTTAAGTATTTTTTTCATACTTTTAAGTGGATGTGATATAATTTTATTGAGAAGGAGGCGCTAACCTCCTTCACAGCTTATTTGCGACGTTTCTTCTTTGCGGGAGTGCGTCGCTTTTTCTTTTTGCCTTGCGTCATGTCGTAAATGTCTTTAAAGCCTGATGTGAAAGCTTTAAATGCTGTTGCAACAAGTGCGACTGTAGCGAGGACTTTTTCTAAATCATCCACTCTTGTTCACCTCCTTTCTATATTTTAATTATACTATACCTATTTAAAAAAGTAAATAGCTTTATGTAAAATATTTTACTTTTTTTGTTAAAAAAATTCGTAAAAAAAGCCACTCAATAGAGTGACTAGATTGTTAATTAATACATATTCATCGCTATTTCAGTATAGATAGCGTTTGCTTCATCCGCAGTAATACCGAATTTTGTTGCCGCAAGTTCTGCAATTAAAGGGTCATGAACTTCCGGTATATATGTGTCACCATAATTTGTGATTCTAAAAAATTCACTTTCCATAAAATCATACACTTCTTGCTTATTGATACCTACGGTTTTAGTGACGGGGGCAGTTTCTGCTTCTCGTGTAATTGGTGGGTTTTCGATAACTTCATTATCACTTATTTCCTCTTCAGTATCGTAACTAATGCTTTCTGCTTTTTCATAAATATCCCCAGTTTTATCTTGTTTAATTGCTAAAAACCAAAATACTAAAGTTATTACTGAAACATAGGCAACTATTAACATTATCTTTTTATATATGGTCATGGTAGAACCTCCTTGTTTGTATTCTATTAGGAAATGATTGGAAAGTACATACGTGAATTTAATTTTCACTTGCCAAGATACAAACATTTGTTCTAATATGTATACAAACAGACGTTCTGGTTAAGGATAGGTAAAGGGGATATTCATTGTGCCAATTTTAAATGAAATTAATACACAAGTAGTGTTTGGAACAGGTGACATAGCAGTACAAACTGGATGTAGAGGTCAAAAAAGTCTAGGTGTCATGCAATTCACAGAAGTAGAACCTTTGCCTATAGGTCAACACTTAGAGATTGGCACAAATGAAAAGATTAGAATTGGAAATGCCCCAATCACTTTAGTTTTTAACAAAATTGAAAGCTTAGATGTTGTGATAAATCAATTACTAAAATTAAGAGGGAAAATGGGAGGCAACTAAGATGAGAGAGCAACTGATTAAAGCTATGCAACGTAATCAATTTGTGAACATGATGTATGTATCGAAAAATGGTGCAGTTACAAAAAGGCGAATAAAAATCATTAAAATAGTTGGTGATTCATTTCAAGCGTTCTGTTTTACAAGACATGCAAAGCGTACTTTTTTAATCAGTAATGTTCTAGCGGTTATTCCTGTTATCCGAAAAGAGCGTGAAGTTGTATGAACTACGATGACATGCCTAATCGACCAATTATGTGTATTGACATGAAGTGTTTTTATGCAAGCTGTGTAGCAATGTTACATGGAATAGATGTGTTAACAACTCCTGTTGCAGTTGTAGCTAATTTTAATCAGCCAGGTAGTGTTGTACTTGCAGCATCACCATTGATGAAAGAGAAATTTAAAATCAAGACTGGCAGTAGACGCTATGAAATACCAAAACATCCAGACATTCGATTGTTTGAACCTAAAATGAGTTTCTTTATTCAAATGTCCATGACAATTACAAAACTGATTTCTAATTATGTTCCTGTAGATGCGATACATGTGTATAGTGTGGACGAAAGCTTCGTTGATTTAACGGGCACTGAAAAGCTTTGGGGTTCACCTGAAGAAACAGCCAAAGAAATTCAAAGAGCAATTTTTGACCAGTTTAATATCCATAGCGCAGTAGGTATGGGCCCTAATATGCTGATAGCTAAATTAGCTTTAGACCTTGATGCTAAGAAAACAGGTTTTGCAAAATGGACATACGAAGATATTCCAAAAAAATTATGGCCAGTACGTCCACTTTCTGAAATGTGGGGAATCGGTAGACAGATGGAAGCCAATTTAAATGCAATGGGAATCCAAACAGTTGGTGGATTAGCAAATACTGATTTAGCTGAATTAGAACAACGATTTGGTGTTATGGGGAATCAGCTATATCATCATGCATGGGGAATTGATTTATCCAAACTGGGTGAACCATTAGTTAAGAATCCGACACTTAGCTTTGGAAAAAGCCAAATGTTAATGAGGGATTACCACACCCGAAAAGAAATCTCTGTAGTGCTCCTTGAAATGTGTGAGGATGTTATGAAAAGAACGCGTGACGCAGGCTATGTTGGCCGTACAATAACCTTAGGACTTTCTTATAGTCGAAATGCAATGACCAAAGGGTTTCATCGTTCTAAAACAATTTCAGTACCAACAAATGAAACGCTTCTGATGTATGAAACTTGTATTGAATTACTGGATGAACATTTTGCAGGTGAACCAGCACGACAATTATCTGTACGAATTACCAATCTTGAAAGAGAGCATAGCATTCAACTGGATTTATTTGATGAACGCAAACCGCAGCGTCAAATAATTGGTCCTACTATGGATGCCATACGCAATCGGTTTGGGGCAACATCAATATTGCGAGCAGTTTCATTCACAAATGCCGGTACAGCTATCAATCGTGATCGCCTAGTCGGTGGTCATTTAGCATAGGAGTGATTTGATGATAAAAGACAGAGGGAATATTAAATGGGCATCAATGATGTTACCAGAGCATTTTGAGCTACTCAGAGAGTGTAAGCAAACAGATTATGTTGAGCAGCCAAGAGAACTAACAGATTGGGAATTTGAAGAGTTACAACAAACAATAGACCAAGCAATTAATCAGCAACTAGACATTAAAGTAAATGTGTGGATGGACGGTAAATATACGGAATGGACCGGATTAATAAAATCAATTAATTTCAATACAAACGAACTCATACTCGAAACTCTTTTTAAAACAAAACGTATTCCTATCCAATGTATTCAATCAGTGAATTTGGAAGTTGATTTTTATGATTAAAGCAGATGAAAGACAGCTACTTCACAAATATCTTTTATTAGAACTAGCAGTTAAATCATTACAGAGTGATTATCAAAAGGCAGAACAATTTAAAATGAAAACTGTTTTCCTACCACTAATGGATACTTTGTTAAAGGAACTACAACAAGAATATTTCAACCTCAAACGTCAACTCGCAAAGCAGCGCATACGAGTTGTAGGTTGGCAACCAGTGGACGAATACTTTAGTGACGTGAAAATTGCGACAGCAGGAGATGATGTTGTACTTCGTTACGCTAACCAAGCTTTAAAGACAAAAGTTGAAAAACTTTTGATTAATCATATAAGTAATATCAAATGACAGGTGCTCATATGAGGCCTGTTTTTTTATGTAAAAAAAGCCACTCGTATGAGTGACTTAATTAAGTATGGAGTCGATCCAATTATCAGTTTTAGCCATGCCGCCAGTTGCACGCGTATACGTATACTTAGCTATGTTTGCATTTTCTAAATGGTATGGCACTTCCCAAAATACAACAACTTCCATAATGGAGGTATCATCATGCAATTTAGCAGCAAGGTTGTCGCTAAACATTTCGAGCATTTGCTTAGTAGTATTTTTGCTATTTTTTTGGTTCCATTTTAATTTTGTGAGCACGATAAATTTGTTATCTTCTAACTGGTAATTATTTATTTCTATAGATTTTATATCAGTGTTAGAAAGATCTGATTTAACTATATTTTTTACCGTTTTTTCAATTTCATTTTTTCTGATGTTCTTTATGTCTTCATCGCTTTGAACTTTTGTAGGAGTAACTGGTTGCTTTTGTTCAACGGTGTTTTTTTCTTCTTCTTTCAACTTCGCTTCGGCTTCTCTTTTAGCTTTTTGTTCGGCTGCAGCTTTAGCAGCTTGTTCTTCTTTTAATTTTTCTTCCTTAGCTTTTTTCTCTTCTTCTTTTTTAGCTTGTTCAATCTCTTTCTCTTCATTTAATTCTTCCTGAGTTTTACTAGCTACTTCAACTTTCTCTGTACTACTCTCTGGGGCTGGCATTAGTAATGATGCAAAGAATAAAACAACTGATACACCTAATACAATGCCACCTTTGAGTTTTTTCTTTCTAATAAGCCCGAATATCAATAATACTAAGCCAGTCATCATCCCAACCAGACTAATACCAAATAAAAATAAAGTCATATATACATCCCTCCCTTAATATTACCATTTTAGGAAAGTATCTAATGAATGTATACATATAAAAAACAGACAACATTAATTGTCATCTGCTTAAAATAGTTTTTTAATAGTCCGTTTTAATGAAGGTTTACGTGGTTTCTTAATTAATGGTTTAGGTTTCTTAATCTTTATAGGTTTAACTCCAATTGCTTCGTACAACTCTTTTTTCGCTTGTTTCTTCAGTTGTCGCTTCTTCTTGCTAATAAACTTTTTAAGCATGGTTAGTCCTCCACAGATGATTTAAATCTTTCTGCCATCTTCTAATACAAAATTCGCTTCGTATTTCACATCTAATACTTCTGCAATTTGATTTAATTCTTTCTCGCTGAAATTATCACGTTTTATTTTATTTGAAAGGTTAGGTTGAGAAGTTCCGATTTTTTCAGCAAGGTCAGAAAGTGTTATATCTTTTTCGACCATAAGCATTTTAATTTTTTTTGCCATTCCCATTTAATCACCTTCTTTCGTTTATCTTCTTATAACTATAATACACCAAATGATAATTAAAAATAAATAAAATATCACTAAAAAGTTATAAATATCTTTACATTATAATTTTGGTGTTATATATTATCATTAATCAGTTATATGAAATAACGAAAGTGAGGTGGAATAAGAATGAAGAAAAACAGCATTAGAGTTGAGTGGCGGCAATCTTATTTTGCTCCCGGTAATAAAATGGTGAGCAACTTCAAAAACATGAAACACTTTGAGAAGTGGAGAAACCAACCAATGTTCTGGAATATCGAAATACTTAGCATTGAGAAGATTTGAAGGTAGAAAAATGAATGATGAAAGCGAGGTGATAACGATGGCATTTGAATATCTAGCAGCATATACAACATTCGATTCAGTAGCAGATATGGACAAAAGTGTGGAGGACCATATAGCAGCGCATTACTACGATTTAACAGAATCAGAACGAGCTATCATTATCGCACTTTCGCAACGTTCATTAATGTATCCAGGGGCTTCACATCTCAAAGCTGAAACGATTGCTGAAGCAACTTGCACATCTCGTAGTACAGTAATGCGCGCGATCAAGAAGCTTGTTGAGTTAAACATTATTGAGAAAGTAAAGCAAACCAAGCTTAATGGAATCAAAGGTGCAAGCATTTATAAGATATTGCCTTACAGTGACACATCGGAAATGAAACATCGAGAGGTAGTCGATGAAGCTAGTAACGACGCGGTTTGCCTTCCACAATCTGAAACCCTATCTTTTAACTCTTTTAATCTTTTAAGTTCTAAACAAGCAAGTAATATTAATGCCCTAGCGGATGAATTAGCTTTGCAAGCTGAAAAGAAAAAAGAGTACATGAATGAGTATCAGCAGATGCTATTTGATTTCATGCATTCTTTGCCATTAACAGATAACTTGAAAGACGAATTACACAAAGTTGTATTAGCAGCACATGTATTTTGTGTGGAGGACTTTGTTAAAGCGAAGAATGTACTGTTTAAAATTGCTACTGATATTGTGGATGGCACATTGACAGTAACAAGTACATTACGTGCTGTATTTGTAGGTGCTTTTAATAAGGCTACGGAGCGTTTTAAAAATAAGGTGACTAATTCATCATCTATAGAAGAAACACCATATAAAGAACGTCCAGTACCGTTTTATAACTGGTTAAAAGAACGTGATACACAAGCTCTAGTACATCCTGTACCAGACGTTGAAAATAAATATTGTCCAAATTGGTTGGAATGGTAGAGAGGGGAATAATTTATGAGTCATTTTGAATATATGGAGCAACAGGGGCAACTAACGATTTTTGAATTACTGGATGAATATGAATCACTTCAATTTAAACGGTCATCCACAAATGTTAGTAAGCCTGTTGATAAGAAAATAAAAGGACCTCGTAAGGTTGGGTTTATTGTGCGTAGGTAATTAAATATTAATTCGTTTATTTAACTTTAATTACAAAGAGTTTTAACACCAATTTAACACCAAGCACTATTTTGGGTATTAAAAAAGCACCTTAACCAAATTGGCTAAGATGCTGTATAAACCTTGATATAACAATATTTAGAGTAAAAGCCGCGTATGCCGTATGTCTTATAGAAAGTTTTAAACCACCACTCCTCAAAGTGGGTGTTCGCAGAAGTTATCCTGTTTATCCTCATGCACCTTAGTGTGAGGCCCGCCATTCCAACTCCAATAATAAAACTCCCTTTTACAGCTTAAAGGTTAAAACTTAATATTATACGAACAATGCAGCCTTTAATGATATGATACGGCATGTCTTTTGAAGTTGCAAGTAAGTAGAATATCGGAAAAAAGTCAATGGGCGAAGGTTGGAAAGAACGGAACTTCTTGAAGGGAAAAGTTGAAAAGGTGCTATTGGTTTCAAACATTTTTCACAAGTGCGAACAAAAAATGCGAACAATCTTTGCGAAAATGAGCAGAGTATGTAAAGATAGGTGGATATATGGGTATTACCCATCAAAAAAGTAAGGGAGGCAACGGAAATGGGAGCATATCCAAATTGTCCAAAATGTAATTCAGAATATACGTACGAAGATGGTATAAACTTTGTATGCCCGGAATGTGCATATGAATGGAGTGCCAATGCAACAGAAGAAGAATCAGATGCATTGATCGTGAAGGATGCAAACGGTAATCTTTTAGCAGATGGTGACTCAGTAACGGTAATTAAAGATTTAAAAGTAAAAGGTAGCTCATCCACATTAAAAATTGGGACAAAGGTGAAGAGTATTCGACTTGTTGAAGGCGATCACAATATCGATTGCAAAATCGATGGCTTTGGTGCGATGAAATTAAAATCTGAATTCGTTAAAAAATTATAAACAAATTACAAAAGAGTCGCATATCGCGGCTCTTTCTTTACGTTCGTGTAAAGTAATAAAAGCGGATGTCGCGCACTTTTACATACCGGATTTATCGTTGAGTTTATGTTATTATTTACGCCATTTTTAAAAACGACGAGTATTTCCAACCTTGACTTAGTTCATTTTTAGAATTGATATACTACATATTTTAAAATAAGTGACATTTCTGTTGAAATACTTACTATAAGTGCAATTCATCTTAAAATTACACTTATTTTTAATTAAGTTGTATGTCGATTTTGATAATTAGGCTTTTTAATGTTTAGAAAATATATTTTTTGAATTTTTTCTTTGTTTTTACGCGTACTTCATAAATGAGGGTCTGGCCTTTTTTCAGTGGGAGCCCAACTTGTGTTAAAGGCTTTTTAGCATGAAAAAATTCCGTAAAATTATGGCCATAGCAGAACCAAGTAACGCAAAAATCGTATGTAGAATAGCGATAAAGCTAGCACCAACCAGCAAAGCGCCGATATCCGCAAAGCTAGTGTGAGTGATATAAAGAGGTGTATATAAATTATCAATGATCGCCCAAACGAAAACAGGAATGAAGCTTATTACAAAGACAATCCAAATGTTTTTGTAAAATAAATAAGTAAGGCAACCAAAAATGGCGTACGATACGATAAAGCTAAAGTTGTTGCCAAGTAATGATGAATTCAGTGCAAACATAAAAGACAAAACTATAAATACAAGGTGAAAAAATGTCAATGTGCGCTTCATCGGTCTTTTTTGACTAGGCGGTGGCTGTGCAGAAGCAAGCTGCTGGCAACGCTCACATGAAGCTATGTGGTTTTCAATAAAGTGCAAAGTGTCATTTTGTAAAGTGCGTTTAAGATATAAAGCTAGTAAATCTTCTACAATCGAACATTCCTGTGACAAGGACTTCCCTCCAATCGTTCCCCTTATTATACGACATTTTCGGGTAAATAAAAAAAGCCTTCCGTGAACCACTTCATTCGGAAAACTTATACATACATGTTATTTAGTTTCATTTAATATTTCCCTCGTCAAAGCTTTAATGTTAATGTGAGTGTCTTCTTGGACGGCATCTTTTAAAATTTCATTGCGGAAATAGTGAACAGTCGCTTCTAAAGGAATTGCCAATAGTTTTTTTAGAGCTGTTTGATACATATAGACAAACTCTTGGTCAGTATTTCCACGTTTTAGTTCAGCGAAGGCTTCGTAGAATTGATCTAGTTTGTCAGCGAATTCGAGTAGGCGACCTTCAAGTGTAGCGTCTTTTCCTTCCTTCATCCGTTCGAAAAATATAGCTTGGAATTTTTTAGGTATTTCATTAATAATGAATTTTTCCATCATTTTCTCTTCGACATGTGCAAGCATTTGCTTGAGCTCCGGACTTGCATGTTTTACAGGCGTTTTAATATCACCAATAAAAACTTCTGCAAAGTCGTGATTGATGGTTTTTTCATAAAGAGATTTCCAGTTAACTTTAGCACCATTCATTTCCTCAAGTGTTGCAAAAAACATAGCATACTGGGACACTTTCCATGAATGTGCTGCGACGTTATGTTCTTCGAATTTGAAGCGACCTGGGCAGCGGATGATGCGTTCTAAATCATTAAGGCTTGTAAAAAAATGATGAATTCCTATAATAATCACTCCTTTTTGTTCTATACGTGCATGTTACTATAAACCATACCCGTTTTGTGTGTAATTCAAACAATTTAATAATGATTCACAAGGCGTTTACAAAGGGTTCACAAATGGATGCAGAGAAATGGCGAGTTGATGCTATAATATAAGCTGACAAATTTTAAAAGTGAGGTACACAGAATGGTATCGATTTATATGCTTCTTTTATATAGCCATATTTTTAGTGCTATTCTTTCTATTGGGCCACTCTTTGTATTATTACCTATAGTAAAAAAAATGCGTACAGCACAGCAAGGTGAAATGTCGTCATATATTGGGGTATTTCAGTCAACTATTACGATTGTGAAGCATGCGGGCCATGTTCTTGTCGTGTCGGGGATATTGTTGCTGTGGCGTGGAGGCTATCCTTGGACAACTTCATGGGTTGTGCTCACGGTACTTGTAATGCTCGCTTCAATCGTGTTTTTAGCAAGAGCTTTTAAACCAACTATACGTACATTTAATACATCTGCCTATAATCAAGCAGAATTCACAGCACGATTACATCGTAAAACATGGATGTATATTATTTTATTACTCATTATGTTATGGCTTATGGTAGCAAAGCCTATACTTTGGTAAGAAATTATACAGAGGGTTTAAGTTACTGTGACTTTTAAAAAAATACTTAGTTTAAAGGAAGTTGTGCAATAAGTCGATAGTAAGACTTACTGCACAGCTTTATTTTTTATTTTTGGGAATATGGAAGGTGATATGTGTCCCCTCATTTGGAGTACTTCGGATGATTAATCTTTCATTATAAATTCTTTTAAGGCGAAGATCTGTATTACGCAAGCCAATACCTCTACTGTGTTTATTCAAGTCAGATAATAATTCCGCTAAAGTGTTTGCATCTATTCCGACGCCATTATCAATGACACTGATTTCTACGTAAGTAATACAATCCTTTATCAGAATGCGGACAGTACCTCCATTTTCTTGCTTTAACACGCCGTGGTTTACAGCATTTTCTACTAAAGTTTGCAAAGAAATTGGCGGAATATCAATTTCTATATTTTCATCAATGTCCCATTCAATTTTCAGAAGATGTTCAAAGCGTTGCTGTTCAATATAGAGATAAGAACGTACGAGTTCTAATTCGTGTTGGAGAGGAACGACTCTCTGTAAGTTTTTTACATCAAAGCTGGCGTGTAAGTATTCACCAAAGTGATGCATTAATTCAATCATACGATCCGAATCTATCGTACTAAGTGATGCAATTGTATTTAGCGTATTAAATAGAAAGTGGGGCTGAATTTGTGCTTGAAGCCAGGCGGTTTCCAGATGAAGGCGCTGATTGATGTTATATTTTAAATCAATTAATGCACGACCTCGTACCTTTAATTCAAGTGAATTAATTGGCTTGGTTACGTAATCATTTGCCCCGTAAGCAAAGCCAGTATAAACGTCCTCGGGGTAATTACGAGCAGCCAAAAGTAAAATAGGTAATTCTAAAACAGAATATTGTTCTCGAATCATTTGGATTAATGCATATCCTGAAATAAACGGTAACATGGCATCAATGATGACCAAATCCCAATTGTCGTTCTGTAATAATTCAAGTCCTTTTTCACTACTTGTGACAGTGGCAACCTCGTACTCTTCTAATGTGAAAATACTGCGTATGATTGTTAAATTTACTGGGTCATCATCAATAATTAAAATCCTGAATTTTTTGTCCGTTGATTGTTCATCTATTTTATTGAATTTTAGTTCTAACGTTTTAGGTATCAAGCTTTCAGAATAGTGATCTTCTTCATTAGAAATTTCGTCAGCAAGAGGTAATGTAAAGAACACATCGGATCCTTTATTTGGAATAGAATGGATTTGCAATGTACCTCCATGTAATTCAATAAGTTGTTTACTCACAAATAGCCCAAGACCAATGCTATCTTCAGAAGAATTATTTTGTCCGTAAGGGATGGATAGAAATTTTTGTACATCGTCATCCATACCTAAGCCATTATCGTGTATATGTATAAGTGCCATGTTATTTTCTACTTTTGCACTAATTTCGATGAAGCTCGCGCTCGTAAATTTAATCGCATTGTGTAAAAGGTTAAATAGGATTTGAATGAGTCGTTTTTCATCAGCTATTACATAAGGAAATGTTTTAGGAATGTTCGAATTCATCTGTATTTTTTTACCCTCTGTTATAAAACGAAGTAAATCGAAAACACCAGTGATTGCACTTTGAATATTGACATTCTTCGTATGAAGGTGTAGTTTATCCTCTTTTAAACGTGTAAAGTCCTGTATGTCA
The DNA here is from genome assembly GCF_044762775.1 of Lysinibacillus sp. NPDC096418. Classification (NCBI taxonomy): domain Bacteria; kingdom Bacillati; phylum Bacillota; class Bacilli; order Caryophanales; family Bacillaceae; genus Lysinibacillus; species Lysinibacillus sp. NPDC096418. Next base: position 26,257 of record NZ_JBIWEY010000007.1, on the reverse strand, counting down.
TTAAGTGTAAAGGACATACTTCTCCCAACATTTATTAAATTTTTTAAATTGTTTTTATCTTCCACAACGAAGGTATTATTCGGATTGTCATAAATTGATTGTGCAATTGTAATCATTTTATTCATAGGATCCCAAAGTCTTTGAGAGCTGTTTGATAGAAACTCATCCTTTAATCGATCGTTTTTGTGTAAATCAGCTACTAGTACATTTATCTCCTGTGTATTTTCGTAGAATTGTTTAAACCAATAACCTGCAAAGGCGAGAAGCGCAATTAAATAATCGAATGGATAAAACGGTATTTCTAGAATAAATACTGTTTTTATAAGACCCCATAAAATGCCAGATATTGTGCTTAGTACGGTGAATACTATGAATGCTGACGTACGTTGTTTATCAATATATTCTTTTAGTGCAAGCGTCGCAACAGATATAAAGGATACAAAATAGAGAATAAAGAATATGATGTTGGCGAAGTACAACCAATGAATGGGGAGAATAATAATTAATAATGCACTCATTCCATATAAGATTGAGAGCCAACGAAAACATCTAGCACTGTGATACTTAGTTAACAAAATGCGCATAAATTGTACAAAGAAATAGGAAGCCCCTAAATAAATAATATTGGAAAGCTTCAACGACCATACATAATCCAGCTGTAGCCAATTGAGTATTGAACGATCATTCGATATTAATTCATCAGCTAATGGGAAAAGGAAACCCGCAGTAAATAAAAATACAGTTTTCCTACGATAAATGAACAGATAGACAAGAATACTAAACAAAGCATACATAATAAGAATGATAGAGATAGAAGCTAGTGATATTTCAATGATCTTTTGTTTGTGCATCATTGCCTTGGCAGTGCTAAATGATATTTGTTTAGTGATTAATGCATCTTTGGGTGTGTCTAAGTTAGAAACTTGCAAATTTAAATCGATTTCTTGTGTATCCGCAGAAAAATAAACAGTATACGGTGCAGCTTGTCCCTTATGTGCATCAGCATTTGTGCCAACATGACCGGATTGACCTAAGAGTTTGCCATTTACATAAAGAGCGGAAGCGGTTTGGATTGCTGGAATATGAACGGCATAGTTTTGATCATAAGTACCATTTTCATTCAGTAAAATTTTCAAACGATATGTCCCATATTTTTGTGTGATAGGATTTTTCTCGTTAAATGGAACAGTTAAGATTTTTCCCTCAGTAGAAGACCAATCTTCATCCGTGATGTTCTCTTTCCCATCTAATAATGCACCAGGATAATATAGCCATTCTCCGTTTAAATAAAATATTTGGTCGTCTTGCAATGCTTGATTGCCCATATCCCAAACTCCATCTTGAGCATATGGCTGCTCATCCATTGGTAGGAAGTATGCAAGCCATAGGATACGGAGGATTGTAAGAGTAAAGAAAATCAAACCAATTATGAGTATATGTATTTTCGTTGTCTTTTTAATGGGTAACATAGAATTCTCCTATATGAATAACGTGTATTGCTTATTTAAATAGTTCTGTTTTACCATGCCATAAAATATGGGAAAAGAAAATACTTAGTTTTACTTAAGTGATACTTTAACTTTTAGTTTATTTAGCTACTGTAGATCGAGGTTTTAGTACCTTTTTCGTCTTATAAACTATCTATATAAGGATAAATAGTAACGTTTGTTCAGTTTTCTTTAAGTGGTATGTCCTATGATAAAAGGTGAGTTAGTGTAGAAATGTAGTTTGAAAATATAAGGAATTATAGGGAAGTATAATTTTCGTGGGAGATATTGACTGTTATGATAAAGCTGAAAAAAATTAAATTACCATATTTAATCATAGGTATTATGATAATTGCCATATTCTCAACAGCTTTCATCAGTATTTGGGGTAGTTATCGGAGTTTCAACAATTTTCTTATACAAGATAAACGAAATACACATGAGGAATATACAACGGAACTAGTAACAAGAATAAATAATTATTTGCACAATACAATTCAAGGACTTAATGATAGTACCGCATCTATAGTAGAGAATATGTTGGATAATGATTTCTTAATACAAGAAGTAGAACGATTAGTCATGCAAAATCATTTATTTGACTCAGCGATCATTGTGAATAAGGAGGGCTCAGTTCTAGCCTCTACATTATCAAAAGTGGAATTTCACGATGAATGGAGATCCTTAGAGGGAGTTGTTCAGACAACTCGAGGTCCTATCATTTCAGAGCCCTTTCAAGTGAGTGGGGATAAGTCTGTAATTTTAATGGCTAATCCAATTTTCTCTAAAAATAATGAATATGTTGGTTTTATAGGTGGAACTTTTGATGTAACTGAAAATATTATTTTGCCAATGATTTTAGATAATGATTTTGATGACGATGTATCTATTTTAATTGTAGACTCGAAGGGGAAAATAATAATAGGTGAAGGTAATCATAAAAGGTTACAACAGGTTGTAAGTGGTAGTGGTGTTTTAGAAAAAGATGAAAAGATGTCGTTAGTAGGTCACAGTGTTGTTCCGTTAACGGGATGGGGGATATTTGTACAGCGACAATTAGATAAAGAGGATGTACCAAAAGATATTTTCATTAAGAATTTAATATTTCCTTTATTACCATTTTTGTTGGTAGTACTTGCTGTAATTACATGGTTTGCGGTGAAAATGGCAAAACCAATTCACCAGATAGCTCTACTTATAGAAGAAGGCGTAGAGATAAAAGGTGTACAACCTTTTGAAAAGGTAGAAGCTTGGTATTTTGAAACGCATCTTTTAAGAAATGAACTTTTGAGCCGTGAAGCTTTTATACACAATAGGTTAAAGGAGTTAACGGATCAATTAGTATTAGATCCACTGACGGGAATAATAAATCGTAGAGGAATAGATGAAGTTCTGGATGAGTGGGTCATCAATGACGTTCCACACGCAATTATAATGTTAGATTTAGACTATTTCAAAAGCGTCAATGACACATATGGGCATACGGTTGGAGATGAGGTGCTAAAAGACGTTGCAAAAAACATGTTAGAAGAAGTTAGTGAAAAGGATATTTGCTGTCGCTATGGAGGCGAGGAATTTCTCATTCTGTTACCTTACTCGACAATAGACAATGCGTTAGCGGTTGCAGAAAGATTACGCGTAAAACAAGCGTTTTCAGAAAATCTTTGTGGTAGGCCTGTCACTTTATCTGCGGGAATCGCTACCTATCCGACAATGGCGAAAACGCCTAACCAACTAATTGAAATTGCAGATAAGGCTTTGTACAAGGCAAAAAAAACGGGTAGAAACTGTATACAAGTAGCTGGAGATTTTTCTGGTAATGTAAAATAATTAGATCTTCACGAAGTCTCTCAAAAAATAGCTGTCTCTAGTAGGATAAGTACTCTATGAGACAGCTATATAAAATGATTTATTCATGTATAATATCTTCAAAAAGATCTAACGTCTCTTGATCTGGGAGTATGCCCAGCTCCATCATTAAATTTTCTTCGAAAGTATGGAACAACCTTACAGCGGTTGTTCGATTATCAGTTTCGATATAATGTCGCATGAGTTGCTGCAAAGTGTTATCTGAATAGGGATTATACTCTAATGATAATAGTAAAGTTTTCTCTAGCTTTTTTAAATTTTGGGATGTTGTATAATAACCAATTAGATAATCAAGCAAAAGAGTGAATTGTTTATGGAAAATATTAACTTTTGTAGTAACCCAAGGGTAATCTGTAGTTTCCATATATTCACCTTGATGATTTTGTACGAATGCTTCAGCCCTTTCTATATCAAGCCTTCCGAGTTCCTCAGTATTTTTGAGTAGCTGTTCTAACTCGAAGACATCACATTGAAAGTCATTCAACTGTAAAATATAGCATTCATTAGCGTAGTTTAGCACATTTTTATAGCCCAAAGAGTTGAGAGTTGTACGCAAATAGGAGACAGTTGTATGTAATTGAACTCTTGCTTTTTGGTACTCTGTTTCAGCCCATATAGTGTCTAGGATGATATCTCGATGTACTTGAATATGAAGGTTAGAAAAGAGGAATGCGAATAATTCTTTAGTTTTTATAGTTCGCCAGTGTACAACTTTATTGTCATGATAAACAGTGAAGCCACCAAAGCATTGTATGTTGAGTGATGGAGTAACTGGCTGTGCAGAAGCTAGTTGGCTATTTTTTAACTGAGTCCTCTCTTGGATTCTTTCAATTGTCATTTCCAATCGGGATAAAGAAATAGGTTTTAGTAAATAGTCAATAGATTGCAGTTCGAATGCTTGAACGGCGTAATCTCGATGAGCAGTAGTGAAAACGATATGGACATTAGGGTTCCTTGTAGTTAATATCTTTGCTATCTCTAACCCATTCAATCCGGGCATTTCAACGTCTAAAAAAGCTACTTGAAAATCCAATGTTTGTTCATCATTGAGTAATTCAGTTGCATTCGAAAATACTTTAACGACTTTAATAAAATTAAATTCATTTAATTTCTTTTCCATGTTTAGTAACGATAATGGTTCGTCGTCCATTATAATAACTCGAATCACAAAAAAGGCACCAACTTTCATTTTTATAGGTAATTCCCTAATCTATCTTAAAGTAGGATTGATAAAATTGGAAATAAATACTTTATTGAAAAAATTGCCCCTCGCCAAAAATGCGGAGGGCAATTTTTTTGTCTTAGACTGAAATGTCAACGGCTGTCCCTTTATAAGGGTGTGCGGTTTGGGGTTGTGGCATGTCTTCTAGTAATTCGACAGCAGCAGAGGCATTCAAGTTTAATGCATTTTGCATCACACTCATTTGTACGGTTTGCTGTAGTTCCAAAAGTTGTGACGACATAATTGAGTTAATATCCATATATACCCTCCTTTTTGCTAATATCGGCTAAAATTTCAAAGCTTCAAATCGAATGCAAAATCTCTTTAAATCTCTGTAGCTTAGCGTAGTAATTCTCTTTAAATATTGTATTAAATTGTGAGTATTATAAAAAATACGGATAAAAATGTATAAAAAACTTCTTATATAGTAATAATTTGTAATATCAAATCCGTTGCTTTGTTAAATTCATACGCATTATTTTTGCTTTGAGAATAAGAATTCAGGTCAATCGTGCTAGCAACAGATTGTGAGAAATCTAAAAAGGTATGGAGGTATTGTTTAATTATGAAGAAACAAGCATTAGCTTTAGCTGTAGCATTATCATTTAGTGTAGGTGTGTTTGCGAGTTCAACTTCTGCTCAAGAGGTTCAGAAAGTGGATACATTATGGGAGATATCAAAAAATTATGATTTATCAGTAGAAGAGTTGCAGCAGTTAAATGCACTGAAATCAACAATTAGTAAACCAAATCTGACATTAACTGCTGATGATGTTTACTTAATAAAAAAAGGCGACACATTGTTTAGCATTGCGACCATTCATGGTGTAACTGTTGGTGACCTTAAAGCTTGGAATGATCTTTCATCAGATTTAATTTATACGAATGAAACGTTAGCTGTTAAGGAAGCGGCTGCTAAGGCATTACCTGCTAAGACTAAACGTTCGACTGTAGCGCGTTCTACATCAAAAGTTACACCGTCTAGCAAACCTGCAAGTGCAAGTGGTCAAACATACACAATGCGTGCGACAGCCTATACAGCATACTGTGAGGGGTGCTCAGGTATTACAGCGAATGGAACAGATATAAGATCTAATCCAAATCAAAAAGTAATTGCGGTGGACCCACGTGTAATTCCCTTAGGTACAAAAGTTTGGGTAGAGGGATATGGTGAGGCGATTGCAGCAGATACTGGTGGTGCAATAAAAGGCAATAAAATCGATGTATTCATTCCATCGGAGGGACAAGCTAGAAATTGGGGAGTTCGTACTGTAACGGTTACAGTAATGAATTAAAAGGAAGAGGTTGCCTCAAAAGTATTTTGAGGCAGCCTCTTTCTGCGTAAAATCACCTGTTGTAAAAGCGAATAATTTTATCGAGAGATGGGCACTATCAGTAGTAGAGGGAGGTTTTATTTATGAAAAAAGTAAGTTTATTGGGAGCTACTTTACTAGTGTTTGTTGGAGGATGTAATTTTTTTGATAAGGAAAAAGAGCAAGTTTCAGTAACAGCAACGCCAGCGTTAACGGCGACTGCGAAAGTTGTAGGAGCTCAAAATGAGAGCTATGGCAATGTTTACTTTGAAGAGCAAGATGCAGGTGTGAAGATGACGCTCGCTTTAACTGGTTTGCCACCTGGAGAACATGGTATTCATATACATGAAACGGGAAAATGTGAAGCACCTACATTTGAATCAGCAGGCGCACATTTTAATCCGACTGGGAAAGAGCATGGTAAGTTAAACCCGAAGGGATATCATTCAGGTGATTTGCCAAATATAACGGTTGGAGAAGATGGAACTGTAGATTTAACGTTTGTAGCAGAGGGTCTTACTTTACAAAAGAATGTGAAAAATTCTTTGTTTGATCAGGATGGTAGTGCATTAGTCATTCATGAAGCAGCAGACGATTACAAAACAAATCCAGCAGGAAACTCAGGTAAGAGAATCGCTTGTGGTGTCATTGAATAGTAATGCAAAAGGCATAATATTAATTTATGTCTTTTTTTTATGCAATTTTTATCCGGATATTATTTTTTGTATGAAAGAAAAACTGTTATGTGTTAGATAAAAAAAGATTTTAGTAGAATATAGTTGGATATTGTTAAAAAAACGAGTTAACTATATTTGCATAATTATAAAAGACTGAATTTACTTGAAATTGGTTGACAATATTATACAAAGTTTGATAGTTTTAAATAGATTCTTATTATTACCATTTAAGGGGGAAGGTTAATATGAAGACAAAGCAATTCCGATTGTTATTACTATTAAGTGCCTTTGCGCTATTAATTTTAGCGGCATGTGGGACTGATAGTGGCAAAGAGAAAGAAAGCGCTGACAAAGATGATGCGAGTGGGGATGTAGCATCAACAGAAAAGCCAAAGTTTTTAAGTTTATTAACAGGTGGAACACAAGGTACTTACTATGCACTTGGTGGAACGTTTGCAGAATTGATTTCAACGGAAACAGGTGTTACAACAACAGCGGAAGTTTCACAGGCATCTGCTGCTAACATGACAGCGCTACAAGATGATAAAGGTGAAATTGCATTCGTACAAACAGATATCGCTTATTATGCAACTGAAGGTACGATGATGTTCGATGGTAAAAAAATTGATGCAATTTCTGCTTTAGGTGCACTTTACCCAGAAACAGTGCAATTAATTACGACAGAAGCTACGGGTATTAAAACATATGCTGATTTAAAAGGTAAAAAGGTTTCTGTAGGTGCACCAGGTTCTGGTACTTACGCAAACGCTGAGCAGTTACTTGAAATTCATGGTCTAACAATGAAAGATATTAAACCACAAAACTTAGATTTCGGTGAGTCTACTGATGGTCTTCAAGCAGGTCAAATTGATGCTGCATTCATCACAGCTGGTACACCAACAGCTGCTGTAGAAGCACTAAACGCAACGACAAAAGTGAATGTTATCGGTATGGATGCTGGTAAAGCTGACGAGTTAATTGCAAAATACTCATACTATGCAAAAGATACAGTAAAAGCTGGTACGTACGGTCTTGCAAATGACGTAGAAACAGTCTCTGTTCAAGCTATGTTAGCAGTTAGAAAAGATTTATCTGAAGAAGTTGTTTATAACATGACAAAATCTATTTATGACAATACCGGAAAAATTTCCCACCCTAAAGGTCAATTAATCAAAGCTGAAACTGGTTTAGATGGTATCAGTATTGAAATTCACCCAGGTGCTCAGAAATACTTTGACGAAAAGAAATAGTTAAACAGTAAAAAGAGGCTCGAGTTGCGTAAAGCTTCGAGCCTCTTTTTACATGAAAAGCGAATGGTTTTTAAAGTGGAGGAACGGATGTAATGCGAAAGAAAAGTTTACTAGTAGGAATATTAAGTGTGGTAGGAATGACGATTGTTTTTCTTCCCCTTCAAAAGGTATTCGCATTTACGGAAACACGCACCGACCAATCGAAATTGCATTATATCTCAGCAACTTCCGACAATTCATTTCGCATACGTTACACGCATTCTATTCATAAATCAGATGTTCTTGAGCACTATCAATATACGGAAGATAGTCGAATTCAAATGTTAGGAATGGAGTATGAGGATTTAGCGATCGGGATGCCAGGTTACGCAGAGGAAGGTCAAAGGTTAACGCAGCATGATGGTAAGTATTATTTGCAGTTTGAAGAGGCGATACTAGAAAATTTCACGATTTATATTGGAGATTTAGATATCGATCTAGTATTTGAATATGAGGGTTTGGAATATGATTTAAAAAAGGATTTACAAAGAGGAAAGTCCTATTTGTTTCAAGTGAAGAAAGTGTCACTTTATGAACAATGGAAGGGAGTTAGGATGAAATGACAAAACAGCATGAATCAAACAACGAACCAAACCTAGAGGGATTTGAACAAATATCTGCTGAAGAACAACAAGCCATTCTTGAAAAGTATGATATCGAATCAAATGTTCGCACAGTAAAAGGGGTTATGAAACATGTAATTTTCTTTGGATTATTAGCATTTTCATTGTTTCAATTATATACTGCAATATTTGGTCAATTTCCGGCACAGATCCAACGTACTATCCATTTGGGTTTTGGATTAACACTTATATTTTTGTTGTTCCCCGCTCGGAAAAAAGCGGCAAAGCATAAAATTGTCTGGTTTGATTATATTTTAGCGTTATTATCTGTAGCAGTAGGGTCTTATTGGTCAATGAATTATGCGGAGCTCGTTAATCGGAATGGTACTATTACGCAGTTAGATTTTATTGTCGGCTTGATTGCAGTGGTACTTGTCCTTGAAGCGGCCCGCCGTGCAGTAGGCTTGCCGATTACGATTATTGCGATATGTTTTTTAATCTATGCCTATTTTGGTCCATATTTCCCGGCGTTTATGGCACATCGTGGACAGGATTTAGAAAGTATAGTCAACCTTATGTACTATACAACGGATGGTATTTTCGGTACACCAATTAGTGTATCTGCCACATTCATCTTTGTATTCTTATTATTTGGTGCATTCCTCGTGAAAACAGGAGTAGGGCAGTATTTCAATGACCTAGCTGTATCACTTGCGGGTAAACTAATCGGTGGACCTGCAAAAGTAGCGGTATTCTCTAGTGCCCTACAAGGTACAATTTCAGGAAGTTCTGTAGCCAACGTCGTAACATCTGGCTCATACACAATTCCAATGATGAAAAAGCTTGGTTACCGAAAAGAATTTGCAGGTGCTGTTGAGGCAGCTGCTTCTACAGGTGGTCAGCTAATGCCACCAATTATGGGTGCTGCTGCGTTTTTAATGGTAGAATTCATCGGTCGTGGGATTACGTATTGGGATATTGCGAAGGCAGCGGCAATCCCTGCTCTTTTGTATTTTACAGGTATTTGGATTATGACACACTTTGAAGCGAAACGTGTTGGTTTACGTGGTTTACGTGATGATCAGATGCCAGATCGTAAAGAAGTATTTAAGAAAATCTATTTACTATTACCGATTGTGGCAATTATTATTTTAATGTTAACAGGTACACCAGTAATGCATGCAGCGCTTTACGGAATACTAATTTCAATTGGGGTTGCAATGTTTGATAAAGAAACACGTCTGAAGCCGCGCGATGTTGTTGATGCATTAGTTGAAGGTGCGCGTACAGCACTTGGTGTAGTTGCGGCAACGGCATGTGCAGGTATTATCGTTGGGGTAGTTGTAAAAACTGGATTAGGTTTAAGCTTAGCTAATAGTTTAGTAGCTTTAGCAGGAGGAAGTATACTTTTAACGTTAGTATTTGTGATGATTGCATCGCTAATTTTAGGGATGGGTGCACCAACAACTGCAAACTATGTTATTACTTCTACAATTGCTGCACCAGCGATTGTTGCTTTATTGTCACCGAATACACCGCAAGAGTTAGTACCTGTGGTAGTTTTATTATCGGCGCATTTCTTTGTTTTCTACTTTGGAATTATTGCCGATATTACACCTCCGGTAGCACTCGCCGCATTTGCAGCATCGGGAATTTCTGGTGGTGATCCAATAAAAACAGGGGTCAATTCGGCGAAGTTAGCGATCGCGGCATTTATCATACCGTATATGATTATTTTCTCGCCAGCATTATTAATGATTGATACAACCATTCCACAAATTATTTGGGTCGTGTTTACCGCTATTACAGGTATGGTTGCAATTGGAGCAGGGGTTATCGGCTTCTGGTATCGTAAAATGCTTTGGATCGAGCGTATTATTGCGCTTGGAGCAGGTTTGCTATTAATCTATCCAGAAAAGTTCTCTGATTGGGCTGGATTAGGTATTTTCGTAATCATGTTTGTTATTCAGTATTTAACACAACATAAGCTTGGCGGTAATGGTAGCGATGATCAAAACGGCCAAACAAAGGGCATTACAGTTTAATAGATGAAAAAAAGTGCAGTTCCTTTAATAGGACTGCGCTTTTTTATCTCATTTTGAGATGGAATTTATACTTATTATGCATGAGGAGGATAGGTTGTTGTTTTTTACAGAAAAAGTGTAGTACAATACAATTATCAGAAAATTCAATCTTCGGAGGAGTGGATTATATGACGACAGTACAAAGCTCAAAGTTTGAGACGTATTTAATGGATCAAGAGTCTGAAATACAGGTGAATGAGGAAAAAAATGAGCAGATATTTAAACAAATAAATTATGAGGAATTTCCAGAAGGTTTCTTCACAAGTTTATAAAATATAAGTAGTATCGAGATTCAATAAAACATCGATACTACTTTTTTCTGCATTTTTCAAACAATTTAAGCAATTTATTAATATTTATAAAATAAATTATTGTATAATAGACGGATAATTAGCAATCTCGAGGTGTATCAATGGGGAAAACAGTAAGCTTAGAAGAAACGATTTATCAATGGTTTGACCATTTTCATAACTATCCAGAAGTGAGCTGGAAGGAATTTGAAACAACCAAGAAAATTGCTTCAATTTTAAAAGAAATGAACGTGTCATTCCAAACATTTGAAGACTGTACTGGTCTTATTGCAGAAATTGGCAGAGGTGAAGATACTATTGCTGTCCGTGCGGATATCGATGCATTATGGCAAGAGGTCGATGGTGAAATGCAAGCAAATCATTCATGTGGACACGATGCCAACATTTCAATGGTTTTAGGAGCCTTGATGCTAATAAAGAATGAAAATTTTAATAAGCGCATTCGATTTATTTTCCAACCTGCCGAGGAAACAGGCGGGGGTTCACTTGCAATGATCGATCGAAATGTACTTGAAGATGTGACACAATTATTTGGCATTCATTTACGTCCACAAGAAGAGTTGCCTTTTGGTAAGGTGACACCAGCTATACATCACGGAGCTGCAGTATTTTTACAAGGTAAAATTACTGGAGTTGATGCACATGGCGCTCGACCACATCAAGGAAAAAATGCTATTGATGTATTGTTCGGCATTCAACAAATGCTAAAAAACATCTATATAAATCCAGCTGAGATTTATTCTGCTAAGTTAACGAAAATGATTGCAGACGGTGGAAGTGTTAATATTATTCCTGGTACTGCAACATTCTCTATAGATGTACGCTCTCAAAAAAATCAAGTGCTCGAAGAAGTTAGACAGAAGATTGAATCGGGCTTTAACTATATACAAGAACAATTTGAGGTCGAACTTGAATGGGAATGGCTTGATATGACACCAGGGGCAGAAGTATCAGATCATGCTGCTAAAATTGCAGAGTTATCAATTATAGAAGAAGTGGGTATGGATGGCTTAGCGGATCCTATTATGACACCTGGAAGTGACGACTTCCATTTTTATACAGTGCAGAAACCATCACTGCAGGCAACAATGATAGGTATAGGCGCAAATTTAGGACCAGGTTTACATCACCCCAATATGACGTTTGAAAAAGAGGCAATGGTCGTAGGTGCAAAGGTACTTGCCAAAACATTATTAAACGCTTCAAGCTAAATGAAAGGGGCCTCTTTTTTAAGAGAGCCCTTTTGCACGTACATGCTTGTAAAGAGAGGAATTTTAAAAATGAAAATAAAAGAAATAGAGATTTTTGCAATCGATTTACCATTAATTGAGCCATTTATTGTGAGTTATGATACATATCCTTCAATGCCTTCAATTATTGTGAAAATGACGTCAGAATGTGGCCATGTTGGTTGGGGTGAGTCGGTTCCAGACGATCATGTAACAGGTGAAACACCAGAATCAACATTTGCTGTCCTGAAAACAAAACTAGCGCCGTTATTAATCGGCAAAAATCCGTTAGAGTTTGAGCGAATTCATGAGCTTATGGATTCAGTTGTACGTGGTGTCCCTGCTGCAAAAGCGGCAGTGGATATTGCTTGTTTCGACCTTGCTGGGAAGAAATTAAATGTACCTGCATATCAATTACTTGGTGGACGCTATCATGAGAAATTCCCAATTACACATGTACTAAGCATTGGGTCACCTGAAAAAATGGCAAAAGAAGCGGCTGAACGTGTGGAACAAGGCTATCGTTCATTTAAAATGAAAGTTGGTACTGAGGTACGAAAAGATGTGGAGAGAATTCGTGCAGTACGTGAAGAAGTAGGAAGTGAAATGGCAATCCGTGTTGACGTCAACCAAGGTTGGAAAACTAGTGGTAACACAATGCCAGTATTACGTGAGTTAGAGACATTAGGTATAGACTGGTTAGAACAACCAGTCCTAGCTGATGATATTGACGCAATGGTTGAAATCAAATCTAAAACAACAATTCCATTAATGATTGATGAAGGTTTACATGGGGAAAAGGAAATGCGTGAAATTATCGCGAAACGTGCGGCCGATAAGGTTAATATTAAATTAATGAAATGTGGGGGAATCTACCCGGCGATTAAATTGGCGCATATGGCTGAGATGGCGGGCATCGAGTGCCAAATCGGCTCGATGGTTGAGTCTTCTGTTGGATCGGCAGCTGGTTTCCATGTGGCGTTTGCAAGTAAGGCTTTTAAAAGTGTGGAATTAACAGGTCCGTTAAAATTCTCAAAAGATATTGGAAACTTACACTATGACGTACCATTTATCCAATTAAATGAACGTCCAGGTTTAGGTGTTGATGTAGATGAAGTCATTTTAAACGAACTTTGTCAATATTCTGTAGTGGTGAAATAGGAGGTCCTACATATGTCAATTTATGAGGGAATGTTAGGGGACACACCTTTTTCAGTACGACGTTTAAGCATCGGGGATATCGAAGCTATAAAAAAGGTACAGCAAGATGTTATTGCAGCGTTAGAAGATAAGAAAATATTACAGCCTTTGTCGCTGGAAGAATTACAATTTTTACTTGGGGATCACGGTGTTATGGTCGGTGGTTTTGTGGGCGAAGAACTAATTGCTTTCCGTGCATTATTAGAACCGCCACTAGATGACGAACATTTAGGTCGCGATGCGGGACTTGCAGAAGATGTATTGGCGAGGGTAGCTTATCAAGAAATTTCTGCTGTGCATCCGAAATATCGAGGTTATGGACTTCAACGTACTTTAGCACAAGTTGTGATGCAGGAGTTAGATCGAACACGATTTGATTATATTTGTGCGACGGTTATGCCGTTTAATATTGCGAGTCTGAAGGATAAATTTGCGCAGGGTATGCGTGTGGTAGCACTAAAACTGAAGTATGGTGGTAAGTTGCGTTATGTGTTCATGAAGGATTTATGTGAAGAGACGGAACGATCATTTAACGAAACTGCATGCGTTCAGATGGCAGATACGGAAACACAGCAAACCTTACTAAAGGATGGCTGGCTTGGAGTACGTATGTTACTAGAAAACGATGCTTGGCTTGTTGAATATAAAAAGTAGCACTAAAGTGATGTTGAATTAATTTAATGTAGGCTCTAAGAATAAAAGGAAGCTTTACCTTTCGCGGAAAATGTGAGAGGTAAAGCTTCTATTTATTTTTTCAGTGGACAGAAGCCACATGCCATTAAGCCGGGAATGTCTTTAGAGAAGCAGCAAGTTTTACGGACAGGGATATTTATTAAATCAGAGGGGCTACGCTTACTTGTATATTCAGCCCACCAAGATTTATTAGAGAAGCGTGCCCAAGTTTTTGGGTCCTCTAAAATTTCAATATCCTCCATTGCTTGGTCAGCTAGTCCTGGGTTTGATAGCAATGTATGATAATGCCACAGCAAATAGCCAAAGAAATTCTCCCAAATAGTAAGTGGAGAAATTGATGTTACTTTACGGAGTTGTTGAACAATAACATGCGCATCATATAAGATTTTTTCGATAACTGCTTGACGTTCGTCTTCATCTACGTAGCGCCAATCATTTGGATTGACGAACATGCTAACAGTGAAGGCACCAAACTCTTTTGCAGCATCGAAACGGATTTCAAGCGGCTTCGCATCCCAAACTTCATCGTAGGCAGTAAGCATGTAAAATTGCATTGCAAAGAACATACCGTAGCGGCGTGAAAAATGGGAAATTGCTGCAGTTTCTGTAGCAGCATCGGTAATGCCCATCATTAGCTGTAAAAAATCTGTATGATAAAAGTCTTTATGTATATCTGCTAACGTAAATAATGAACGTTTTGGTTCTGTTGTGTAAATGCTGTACGAATTCAGTTGTCGTACTTGATCCATTGTTAATGCTGGCATTTCCATCACCTTTTCTTTTCAAGTCAACTGCATTTAAATATGCGTACAATCTCTTATGAGAAAGTTTCTACTTTTCTTATTATAAGTTAATAAATTTTGCTTCACAAATGGAATACAATGTTATAAAATACATTAAACATATAAGTAAGGTAGGTTTTTAAATGAAACAACCGTATTCGATGCCAAGACCTCTTGTTCGACTCAACCAGTGGACCATTTTGTTAAGTGTTGTTCTGACGTGGATAACGGGAAGTATTTGGTTATTAACGATTCCTTTAGTAGCCAATTTACTCGGTGTTCTATGCAATTTTAATCCAATTATCCGTGTGGGAAAGTATTTTTTGAGAAAACAACCATCTGCCTATATACCAGAAGATGTACAGCAACAAAAATTCAATTCGAGTATTGCTAGTTTCTTTTTAGCTGGTGGATTCATAGGTTTCTTGTTTGGTTGGCAAGTGGTGGGCTATGTATTTACAATAATGGTCGCGACTGCTTCCTCCATTGCAATTGCAGGATTTTGTATAGGTTGTTTTTTGCTTTTCCAATTAAAACAGTGGCAGTACCGACGTTCGCTCAAAAAGACTTTGTAACCATTTTAAAAATATTTCATTAAATGTCAGAAAAGTTATTGACTTTTTAATTGATAATGATTATCATTATCGTATAAAGATTATTCCTCATTACAAAACGAGTGTAAAGAGGATGGACTTTAGCTACTTTTCTCCAGAAGTTTGCTAGTTCATGAAACGCTCCTAAAACCCCCCTCATTTTTTAGGAACGTGAAAATCTCAGAGCGACTTATGCCTATATGGATAAGTCGCTCTTTTTTTGTTGTATTTATATGGGTGAATTAGTTTATCAGTAACAGTATAGTATAATAAGATTTGGAGTTTAATTAGAAATAAGTGGAGGGGAATAAATGAGAAAGTATTTTATCGCACTCATTGTCATTGTCGCCTTTTTAGCAAACCCATCATCATCTAAAGCAGAAGTACAGTGGGACGGGGCGCAAGTAGTGAAGGGGCAAACGGGGAAAATGACCTTTACAAAAGACGTGAAAGTGTATAAGAAGAATGCAAATGGTACGTATAGCTCGATGACAGTCAAGCGCAACAATTATTTCCGAGTGTATGATATCGAAAAGTATAATAATCAAACATATTATTGGATGAGCTCGGGTTATCGTATACAAGCAACCGATTTAGTTGTTTTTAAGAAAGTACCTTTGAATATCCGCTCTTCTTTTTATGATAATCCTGGCTATATTAACATCAATCGACAAGGTGATGAACATATCTATGGGAAACATTTCTTTGATAGATTTGAATATATAGGCCCTGGTTATGACCTTTCTATTGGGGAAAATTTATATTACGAATATAGTCGAGGTGATGGGCTTACTGAAGATGGCTATATTGATGCTACAGATCTTCGCATTGCCGAAACGAAAAAAAGAGATGAAGGAATCTACAAGTTAACAGCTGATGCATATGGATTAGGTGGTCCAATGGCTGGAGGGAACGCAGGGACAAAGTATTTAAAAGGAACTGTTTTTCAATCGTTAGGTCTGGAAATAAATGGATATCTTAGAGTGCATGTGTTGGGCACGTCGGGAGAAGACTTCACTTTTAGATATTTTCCTGTAACATTACTCCAACCTGTGCAAACTCAAGGAAAACGCTATATTCGATATGGTGTTATTGGTAAAGGTTACAGAGAGCAAAAAGAGCTAAAGCGTTTTGATGAAGTATCGTTGTTAACAGAAAAAAATGCGGCAGCTTGGATTGAGCTAGATGGGGGAATATATCAAGTTCCGAAAAATGCTCTAGCTACTATAATGCCAAACGAATCGCCGATCATTACAACGTCTTTCTTGCCAAATGATACGCTTCAGCAGTTAGTTTATTGGGGAAGTGTTTATCAGAAAACCACGAATAATCGCTTTGAAGCACAGAAAAACAATTGGTTCATTGACTATTATGAAACGGAACAAACCTTTAATTATGAAATGAATGGTACCAAGTATACATTTGATAAGCCAGTTACAGAAGGCTCGAAATTGACTGTAATGAGGTATGGAATGAAAGAAGAGGGATTTGTTCGTGCTATTCATTATACATTCACAACAGGAGCAGGTACGTTTAACAATGTTGTGGAAATGTCCAATGGTGAATTATTTGCACCAGGTTTTGGTTTACTCGATGGATCTAGCGGTTCACTAATGTCTTATAAATAATAATTCCTTTAATTTTTTGGTTAAGGATGAAAATCGTAATAACAGAAAAACAGGTGGGGAAAACAATTTATTTTTCCTCACCTGTTTGAATTTAAGAACTTATTAGACGATCTTTTAATCTAAGAAGATAATGATTGTTGGTTAGCATTTCTATTACCGAGTAGCATTGTATAGTAGCTGTGCAATAGCATACCTACAATGATGACACCGAGTCCGACAAGTGCAATTGGGTCGGGGAAGGCAATACCCAACAGTAGTACTTCTCCAATAATAACGAAAAGTATTTCTGTTGATTGAGTAGCTTCGACAGCGGCTAGTTTGCCCTGATGATCGCGTACGCGGTCGGTTGCAATGAAAAATAGAGTGGTTGCAATGACACCTGAGCTAATACCGACTAATAAGCATTGTAGAACTTGATTCATAGTAGGGAGTCCAACTGTCACCAGTGCATAAATAGCCATTATAATCCATGCAGGCATCGATGCAATCGTCATGCCAAGTACGCGTTGGAATGTATCAATGCGTCCACCACAAAGTTCCATCATTTTACGATTACCAAGTGGATATGCGAACGCCGCTACAGCGACTGGTAAAATGCCGAGCAGTAAGCTTTTTAGTGGAACGTTTTGTGCTTGAGGTACTTGAATCAATAAAATGCCAACTAGAATAACACAGGAAATTAGTAATGATATGAGCGGTATTTTTTGACGTACGGTTTTTTCTGCGATTACAGAAACGAAAAGGGGAGCGAGCAATACGCCTGCAACAATCGTAAACTGCCATGTGCCTGAAACGAGCCAGCCTGGTCCAAATGCTGCAGCAAATGTTAACGGTGCATAGAATAAAACGAAGCCAACAAAGCTCCATAATAACCAAGAAATAGGCTGTGCATTTATTTCTTCTGAAAGTTGTGTAAAGCCTTTCCGATAAAAGACTATGACCAAGAGAAATGGCAACATGAAAAAATAGCGTAATGAAGCACTCCATAACCAACTACCGCCTTGCATTTCCATTGCGTGATTTAAAATAAATGTCACGGCAAAAAATAAAGAAGCTAAAATACCTAATGCAATTTCCTTCATAACAACTTCACCTCTTTTTGATTGAGTCACTCAAAAAAACTGTTATGTAATTTGAAAATTCAGTTTTCGAAAGAGGGAAAGCTACAAAGAAGGGACCCTTCTCCGTAGCAATTCTTCCAATTACTTACCCTGTTGTTCAAATAGCTCAACAATCTCAATAATCACTTGTGTAGCCTTCTCCATTGTTTCGGCAGATACATATTCGAACTTACCATGCATATTTTCACCACCGGCAAAAATATTTGGTGTAGGTAAGCCCATATATGAAAGCTGTGAACCATCTGTACCACCGCGGATAGGTAGTGTTATTGGTGTTATATCTAATTTTTCCATTGCGATTCGAGCAATGTCCACAATTTCTTTTACAGGTTCGATTTTTTCGCCCATATTATAATACTGATCTTCGATAGAAATGGATAGTGCATTTTCGCCAAATTGTGATTGGATTTTTATAGCGGCATCGCGCATCAGCTGTTTTTTCGCTTCAAATTTTTCACGATCATGGTCGCGGACGATGTAGGAAAGCTCTGAATGCTCAATTGAACCGTTGAAGTTCATTAGGTGGATAAACCCTTCATAGCCTTCTGTTTTTTCTGGTACAGCATCTGCGGGCATTTCGTTTTGGAAGGCAATCGCCATTGTAATGGCATTGACCATTTTATTTTTTGCAGAGCCTGGATGCACACTCGTACCCTTTGTTATGACCTTCACACCTGCTGCATTAAAACTTTCAAATTGTAGTTCGCCAAGTGGACCGCCATCCATCGTGTAGGCATATTCAGCATCAAATGCTTTAACGTCAAATTTATGAGGGCCACGCCCAATTTCTTCATCGGGCGTAAATGCCACACGCAATTTACCGTGTTTAATGTGGGGATTTTTCACTAGGAATTCCATTGCTGTCATAATTTCAGCGATACCTGCTTTATCATCAGCACCTAACAGAGTAGTACCATCAGTAGTAATGAGCGTTTGACCAATATAGCTTTTAAGTTCTGGGAAATCTGTTGGTGACATGACTAGGTTGGGATTTAACTGAATTTCGCCGCCATCATAGTTGTCAATACGTTGTGGATTAACGTTTGTTCCTGAGAAGTCCGTTGCTGTATCTACATGCGCTAAAAATCCTACTGTGGGTACTATTTTGTCTGTATTTGCTTCAAGCGTTGCAAATAAGTAGCCGTTTTCATCTAACGTTATATCCGTTAATCCTATAGTAGCAAGTTCATCTTTTAATAAATATAATAAGTCGAATTGTTTCTGTGTGGAAGGCGTTGTTTCGCTAGTAAAGTCAGATTGTGTATCGATTTTTGCGTAGCGAATTAATCGTTCGATTACTTGTTCTTTCATAATATTTCCTCCTCTAGTGTGATTTTCACTTATTGTAACACTTTACTTCGGCTATCGGAATATTGAAGGATACTTAGTGCAATGAGCAATTGCGCGCTATAGTATGTCAGCATAATAACTTCGTGCGAAAAAGGTAGCGGCATTACAAATTTATTAATGGCTAAATAGGAATCTGACGAGATAAATAATAGGGCTCCAATAAGTGCTAATGTCGATCCAGTACGAATGGAGGTCCAGCCCATCATCAAAATAACAGAAATATAGGCGACTACTGCAACCGCTAGCACTGTTTCACCAGAAGTAAACACTGTACCAGCAATCCATATACCCATAATTACACCATAGGCTAAGAGGGCCAACTTAGCCCAAGTTGGTATTTTACGTTCGTTCGTACTGGCAAAGGCAAAAATATAAAAAACATGCCCGATCAAAAAGCTAGTAAGTCCGAATAAAAACCATTGCAATGTATAGTCACCAATCATACAAAAAATAAGCCCGATGATTATAAGTAGCTGATATTTTTTTATGTGAGGTACTTTTTGCATAGCTGCTAGAATAATGATGAGAATCATAGGAATGACTTTAAAAATGAGTGTTAAACCCTTTGGAATATAGGAAAAGAAAAAAATATAGTAAAGCCCGAATAAGATAATACAACTAATTAATAATTTTTTTATCATGTATTTCAACTCCTCTCAAATAAAATTCGCTATTTTTCTACGAATACCTGTGTATTTATATTATATTTATGATTGAAACTTTTTCGGTATGTAATCGTAAATAAGTTAGACGGTAGGTTAAGGAAGGGTGAAAAGAATGATCAAACTGCTTATTGCATCGGCAGTTATTGCATTAATTGCTAGTGTATTATTAACGCCGCTTATTACGAAAAAAAGAGAAGATGGAAAATCCAAAAAAGTAATAGGCTACTTTTTTGTAGGTGCATTTATTGTTGGCTTCTTGGCAACAGGGCTTACATTGTATGTCACAAAAATTGACGTAAACTGGCTAGTATTTTGGCCAGCGATAATTTTACTAACATTAGCAGGAGCTTTTCTTGCGACTGGTATTGAACGCAAAATCAAGGGCGTTTTATTTTTAGCTAGCTTAGTCGTTGCTGGTTATGTATTATCAGCACCACTTTGGAATGCTGATGAAAAGTTCCAGTCAGCAGAAATGAAAACAGAAGTCGAAATTAAACCATTCGATGAAACGCAGACACCTGCTAGCGTTCCACCGAAATTCGTGAGAAATAAAATGAAAAAAGCATTTGGTCAAGTGCCAAATACGAGCTATTATGAGCTAGGACGTTTACAAATTCAAAAGGTGGATGGTAAGTATGTTTACATTGCACCAGTCGAGTTTTCAGGCTTCTTCAAATGGATGAATGGAGGGACTTCTCCTGGTTACTTCACGATGAGTGCAACAGACTCTGCGGATAATCCGAAATTCGTGGCACAGGAAATGAAATATGTTCCTTCTGCCTATCTAAACAAAAACTTAGAGCGTCATATGCGCTTACAACATCCGTTCTTGATTTTCTACGGGGATGTACAGCTTGAAGTTGATGATGATGGTAAGCCATACTATATTCGCTCATACGGTGAGTTTATCTCAGCGCGTAACGGCTTTGATGTTCAAGGGATTGTGTTAGTTGATGCATTGTCAGGTAAGTCGGAAGTGATTAAGCTTGCTGATGTACCAGCATTTATTGACGGTGCAGTATCACCTGAAACTGTGAGTCTGCAAAATAGCTATTATGGAAATTATGTACATGGTTATTGGAATAGTCTTTTTGGGAAAAAAGACGTGAAGTTACCTTCAGATGAAGGAACAGAATCTAATGTCAGCCCAATTTTTAATGAAAAAGGTGACATGTATTACTTCACAGACTTTACAAGTCCTAAAGAGGGTGTCGATTCGATGCTTGGCTATTCTTTAACGAATGCTAGAACGGGTAAAGCGACTTATTATACAGGTAATCAGGATGCATCATATATGGATTCACAAGGTGCATTACAAATCATTGAAAAGAAATTTATCGAGAAAAAATGGTCAGGGGAAATGCCTATACTGTACAACTTCTATGGTGAAGCAAGCTGGCTAACAGCAGTACTAGATGCAAATGGTTTCCTACAAAATTATTTCATCGTGTCAGCGGCAAATCCTGAGATTTCAGCATATGCTACAACACCTAAAGAAGCACTGAAGTTATATAAAACAGCATTAAGTCGCGGCAGTAGTACGGTAGAAGGCAGTTCGAGTGCCGAGGAGAAAAGTGTAAGTGGAAAAGTGCAGCGTGTTTATAAGGAACGCCTTGGCGATTTCACAGAAGTTTCGTTCTTACTAGATAATGGTAAAAGCTACTTAGTCAGCGCAGAAACAGAGCCACTTGCAATCTATTTACAAGTAGGCGATGAAGTATTGGTAACGTACGGAAATACGGGTGAGCAATTCTTACCTGTTCGGACACTAATCATTAAAGGTTTAGAATAGATAAAAAGACGATCAGGCAATTGATGTTGCTGTGATCGTCTTTTTTCATGTTGTTTGGGAAGTGATATATTGAAGCATCTTTTCCTGATGATTGGCAAATAGCGTTGGGGCATGGTCGTTCAACGCTAAAAGTTCTTCGATATAGCCTTCAAGCAATTTTTTTTCATAGTCAAAAGAATTAGCAGTTTCATTTGTTACGATGAATTTTAGAAGAATTGCATGAAGAACAGCAACTTCTAAATTTTGAGTGTTGGTGGTAAATTTTAAATTTAAAATAGAAGTATGTGAAACATATTTATTTACGTAATCGATAGCATCATTGTATAGAGTTAAGTCAACATATTCAGCAATCCGCTTTCTTAGCATGGTGCATTTATTATTTAAGTCTTGAACTTTTAAAAATAAACCTTTAATAGATCTTTTATGCTGCTGTTCCAGGGTACGAGCAAGATGTTTATTTAAATAGGGCATTTTAGCACATCTCCTTTCGAAATAGGACTCCTTTTTTAATATTAAAGGAATTGTTGGGAAAGGAAAGAGTCTTTTCGTTTAATCTTCATCGACAATATTCAACAATATAAAGACAAATGAACTATTTATAAGTGCTTATTTTTTCATAATATAAAAAATGTGGAGTTATTATCTTTCGATAGTAACCCCACATACGCAAATCATTATTTCCAATTAAAGCCCTTGTTTGCTAAGAAATCTTTTATATGCGGACGACGTTGGTCAATTAAGAAATCAGCCATTTGCTTCGTCCAGTTATCGATCTTACGGTTGGAGGATCGGCTATTATAGTAAGCTTCCATTGTTTCATTGTACGCCGGTAAAAGCTCTTCGTATTTCTCTAAATTATATTCATTTTCGTGTAAAACAGCTGCTACTGGTAAACGAGGCTTTACCTCATTACGACGTGCAGGTACGCCAATTGTCAAGCCGAATAAAGGAAATACATAGTTTGGTAAGTTAAACAGTTCGCTAATTTCTTCAGGCTTGTTACGTACGCCACCAATGTAGCAAATACCGTAGCCCATAGACTCTGCAGCAATAACGAAGTTTTGTGCGAATAGGGATACGTCTGCAACACCAACGAGTACGTTCTCAGCTGAATCTGCAATGATATCAACACCTTCTAATTTACCAGCCATTTGTAGACGCTTGAAGTCTACGCAAAATACAAAAGCCCCACCAGAAGTGTCGTACTGACGCGTATTACCAGATAATAATCCTAAATTCCCCTTTTTCTCTTCATCAGTTACCCAAATAACGCTATATGCTTGGACAAAATGTGAGGTAGCAGCCATTTGCGCTGTTGAAATTAAATCTTCAACTATTTCTTTCGAGATAGGATTGCCGTCGTAAATACGAACGGAAGAGTGATTACGTAATAATTCTTTAACCATAGTGAGATTTCTCCTTTTCCCATGTATGTAATTATCAAAAGCATATCACGCTTCTGTCGTAAAATCGAATGAATTCCATGTGTGAAGATAGATATTATAATTCTGAAATTTTTCTTAGATAATATATAGAAACACATTGAAATCTCGTAAAGTTAAATATTTTGTTAGATATAGCATAAATGTTCTGCTTGGTGTAAAATTGGATGTGCGACGGATTATTTGGTCTGAATCCCCCATGTTTGGTGGGGTGTACCAAATGGGTTGGACAAATAATCTAGTTGAAGTAATCACAAATAGGATGGGGGAATAAGTAATGGAAGAAAAAGTAGCAAAAAAGATTCGTAATGAGCAGTTACGAAGCAAGGTCGTAACAGCAGAAGAAGCAGCAACTTGGATTAAGGATGGCATGGTGCTTGGCATGAGCGGATTCACACGTGCTGGTGACGTAAAAGTGGTACCGCTTGCCCTTGTAGAAAAAGCGAAAACAGAGAGCTTCAAAGTAGATGTATATACAGGTGCATCACTTGGGCCAGAAGTTGACCAATATCTAGCAGAAGCAGGCGTTATTCGTAAACGTGGACCTTTCCAAGCAGATGCTGGCATTCGCAATAAAATTAACAGTGGTGACATCACATTTGTTGATGCTCATCTTTCACATAATGCAGAGTTAGTACGCCAAGGAATCATTGGCCCAATCGACTTCGCAATTATTGAAGCGACTGCTATTACAGAAGATGGCTTACTTATTCCAACAACTTCGGTTGGTAACTCACCAATCTTTGTACAAGAAGCTGATCAAGTTATTATCGAGCTAAATATCGCGCAACTTGATGCATTGGAGGGTGTCCATGACATTTATGTGCCAGGACCACAAGGTAAACGTGACCCTATTCAGCTACTAAATGTATCTGATCGACTTGGACAAATTGGTATTCCACTAAATCTTGATAAAGTAAAAGGTATCGTTATTTCAGATATTCTTGATGCTCCATCAACAATTGTACCTGCTGATGAAGAGACAGATATTATGGCGAATCACTTACTTAATTTCTTACGCGATGAAATTAAAGTAGGTCGATTAACTACGAGCTTACGTCCATTACAATCAGGAGTAGGTTCAGTAGCAAATGCTGTATTACTTGGATTCAAGGACTCTGAATTTGAAAACTTAGAAGTGTATTCAGAAGTATTACAAGACGCAGTATTTGATTTAATTGATGCGGGTAAAGTAAGCTTCGCATCTGCTACTTCTATTACTCTATCTGAAGAAGTAGGAAACCGTGTGTACGGTAATTTTGAAAAATATGCTGACAAATTAGTATTACGACCACAAGAAATTTCAAACCAACCTGAAATTATCCGCCGACTCGGATTAATTTCTGTGAATACAGCGCTTGAAGTAGATATTTACGGAAACGTAAACTCTACGCATGTATCTGGTACGCGAATGATGAATGGTATCGGTGGTTCAGGAGACTTCGCACGTAATGCGCGTTTAGGTATTTTCGTGACGAAATCTTACGCAAAAGGCGGGAAAATTTCAAGTATTGTACCGATGGTGTCGCATGTAGATCATACGGAACATGATGTAGATGTTATTGTGACAGAGCAAGGTGTGGCGGATTTACGTGGCTTAGCACCGAAAGAACGTGTTGGGTTAATTATCGATAACTGTGTGCATCCAGAATACCGTGATCAATTATGGGCGTACTTTAATGCAGCTAACGAAGCAACGGGGGGTCACCATACACCACATGATTTAGAAAAAGCTTTATCATGGCATGTGAACTTAGCGAAAAATGGAACAATGAAGGACCCTACGTTCTCTAAATAAAATGATGAAAAAGCCTTGAAGTCGAAAATATGAACTGAACCCCGAATAGTGGACACTTTAAAAAGTGACCCTATTCGGGGTTTTTTGTTCATTTCACAAAAAAATCTCGTTATACTAAATATACGAAATTAAGAACTGGAGAAATTAGCATGAGTAAAATCATTTTTAACGAACATCAGATACGACAAATAGAAGCGAATCGATTTGTAGCATCTGTATCAGATCGTTCTATTCAATATACAGCGGAATATAAAATCTTTGCGGTCAAAGAAAATCTAGCTGGTAAGGGACCTGTACAAATCTTTAAAGAAAACGGGTTTGATTTAGAAGTGATTGGTGTGGAAAAAGCAAGGTCATCGATTAAACGCTGGAGAGCATCTTTTAAAACTCATGGAGAACAAGCATTTTCAGAGGAAAGACGTGGAAAAGGAGGTTCTGGTCGACCAAAAAAAGAACACATGTCAGCTGAAAAGAAATTAGAAAAAGCAGAGGCACGTATTCGTTTACTTGAAGCTGAATTAACACTGTTAAAAAAGCTAGACGAGATGGAAAGGCAGGCAAAGAAACGGCTATTTTAATACCAAGGGAAAAGTATCAAGCAATTAATGATACCATTCGGCTGTATCAGTTGAAAAATATGACACGTTATTTATGTGATTTTGCAAATGTAAGCCCCAGTGGTTATTATAAATGGCTCCAAAATAGTGAGAAACAAGCGATGCGAGAAGAAGCAGATTTTCAGGACTACGTCCTACTAAAAACGATTTATGATGCGTCAAAAGGAAAAATTGGTTATCGGGGTCTTTACATGGCACTAGAAGAACTACTTGAAATCCCGATGAATCATAAAAAAATTCTACGATTAATGCGTAAATTCAATCTATATTCGAAAGTAAGACGTGCAAACCCTTATCGAAATCTTGCCAAAGCTACAGAAATCCATCGCCAAGTACCTAATCATCTAAATCGTAATTTTCATCAAACAGAGCCAGGCAAAGTGTTTTTAACAGATATTACGTATTTACAATATCGTGGCGGACAAACAGCGTATCTATCGTGTATAAAGGATGTTGCAACACGAGAAATCGTTGCATATGAGGTATCGACAAGTTTACGCATGGAGTTTGTTTATCGTACGCTAAAGAAATTA
>NZ_JBIWEY010000006.1:0-159232 GCF_044762775.1 Lysinibacillus sp. NPDC096418 | reverse complement strand
CGAACGCTAATAAATTCACATTTGTCTGGAAAAAATCCATTGAAAGACACCATATAAATCTCATCGAAAAGTCGAATCAGTTATACAACAAACTACTAGAAGATAAAATCATCCCTGAAATTAATCGTGAAAACGATGAACAGCTATCTATTGAAGAATTAACTCAAATCGCGCAGAAACTCGATGAAGTAGTCGATGACTACACAATTAAAGTAGAAAACGCCGACGATGTAGTTGAGCGAAAAAGATTACGTAGCGAACGTAAAACACCGAAACAAATCGTGAAACAAGTATATGATTGGATTACACGCAAACAGAAATATGAAAGGGATTTTGAGATTTTTGATACACGTAATAGCTATTCAAAAACGGATAATGATGCGACATTTATGCGCATGAAAGATGACTATATGCAAAACGGACAACTAAAGGCAGGATATAACGTGCAAGTTGCGACAGAAGGTCAATTTACGTTGGCGTATGGCGTTTTCCCTAATCCAACAGACATGAAAACACTTATACCATTCCTTGATCAAATTGAAAAACAGTACTTTGACTTACCTAAACACATCGTTGCGGATGCCGGTTACGGCAGCGAACAAAATTACGATGACATCTTAACAAAACACCAACGCATACCACTGATTACGTATAACCACTACTTAAACGAACAAAAGCGTAAGTTTAAAAATGACCGCTTCAAAACAAGTAATTGGGTGTACGATGCGGAGCGTGATATGTATACTTGTCCGAATGAAAAGCAGCTGACTTTCCAGTATAATTCCGTTCGAACTGATAAATTTGGTTTTAATCGTCAATTTAAAATCTATGAATGTGAAGACTGTACGGGTTGTCCGTTGCGTGAGTTATGTACAAAAGCGAGAGAAGGTACAAATCGCAGGCTTACGATTAATGAAAAGTGGGAACAACAAAAAGAATATGTAAGAGCAAAGCTTTCAGAAGAAAAAACAGGTGCAATTTATCGTAAACGTAAAATTGACGTTGAACCGGTTTTTGGATTTCTGAAAGCTAATTTAGGTTTCACACGATTCTCTGTTCGTGGAAAATCAAAGGTTGAAAACGATATTGGTCTCGCATTAATGGCTGTAAACTTAAGAAAATATGCGGTCCGAGGATAATCCTCCACCGCATATTTTCAAAAACAAACGCAAAAAACGAGATTGCATAATGCAATCTCGTTTTTTCCTATGAACTGAAACCTTTTTGTCCCAGTCTCTTTTTTTCTTTATATAGCTAGTTGTATACAATGTTATAGGATCCGTTTTAATAAGATGAGGGTGCCGTATTCAATGTATACAAATCTGAATTTTAGAATTATTACAGCCCCGTTTCAAATGTAATGATTAGTTCATCTCCAGTTCATTTAGGCGATGTATGCTTAGCTTATTAAAAGATTGGAGGAGTTAGTTATGAACCTTGCCTTGAAAGAAATTAAGAAAAATAAAGTAAGATTTTTGATTTTAGGTTCAATTGTGTTTCTCGTTAGTTTACTAACTTTTATCATTTCTGGTTTGGCGAATGGATTATCACAAGATAATGCCGCCCTTATTAAAGATTTACCAGATGGACAATTTTATATGAATGAAGATGCAGATAAAAAATATAATCTATCCAAAATCGATAGTGATATCCAAGATGATATATTAAAAAAACAAAAGGATGCAGTAGCATTTTCGCTTCAAATGGGCTTTTTAAATGATAAGGATGATAAGCAACAAAGCGTCGCCTTTGTAACATCTACAGGTTCAAAGTTATTTGAAAATGTGAAACCTGGGGAAGTAATATTAGATAGCTCTTTAAAGGAAGCCGGTATAAAAGTAGGCGATACGTTAACAAACAATCAATTTAGTGGCGAGTTTGTTGTAAAGGGCTTTGTTGATCAAAAGAAATACAGTCATGCGCCTGTTGCGTTTATCAACATGGTGAATTATCAAGAAATCTACCGAGTGATGGAAATGCAAATGATTTTTGTACCAGATGCGGATTCTTCACTTGAAATCGCTGGATTACAACCATTTTCAAATAAAGAGTTTCTAAATACAATTCCTAGTTATAGTGCGGAACAGATGTCTTTAAATATGATTGTTTGGTTTTTAGTAGTCATTAGTGGCATGTTGTTTGCGATCTTCTTCTACATGATGAACGTTCAAAAAATTGGGCTATACGGTATTTTAAAAGCGATTGGTTTAAAGACAAGTAAGTTATTCAAATTGATATGGACACAAATGCTTGTCATTACAGCTATATCACTTGTTTTGTCTATTACACTCAGTCAAGTATTTAATATGCTAGCACCAGAAGGTATGCCATTTAGTTTAACTTTTGAAACAACTATGCAATTGTCTTTAGTATTCCTAGTTATCGGATTTATTGGAGCTACACTTTCAGGGCTTCAAATAAAAAAAATCGAACCATTACAAGCGATACAGCAAGGAGAGGCTTAGAATGACGATATTTACAATTGATAATGTTAGAAAAACGTTTACAAATGGGGAAGTAGATGAAGAAATTCTAAAAGGGATCAATCTTTCTCTTAAAGAAGGTGAAATAACAGCATTAGTAGGCGCTTCAGGCTCTGGTAAAAGTACGCTTTTGACAATAGCTGCGGGACTTCAACCTACGACAGAGGGGCAAGTACTATTCGAAGGGGAAAATATGACGGATATGGGTGCCGATCAAGTTCGTGAAGTACGAGCAAGTAAGTTTGGCTTTGTCTTTCAATTTGCACACCTGGTGCCTTTCCTTACAGTAGAAGAACAACTATTGCTAATGCTAGATGTTTCTGAAACGAAATTAAAGAAACATGAGCAATCAAAAGAAGTGGATCGAATACTTAAATTGGTTGGGATGGACCACCGAAAAACAGCGTATCCCTCTTCATTGTCAGGTGGGGAGAAACAACGTGTTGCAATCGCCCGTGCAATCATTCATAAACCTAAAGTTCTCTTCGCAGATGAACCAACAGCAAGTTTAGATTCAAAAAGGTCTAAAGAAGTAATGTTACTAATTAGAGATTTAACGAAAACACTAAACATTACTACGTTAATGGTTACACATGATGAAGAAATGCTTGCTTATGCTGATCATATCGTTAAAATGAGCGATGGTTTAATTTTGCAAAATGCAAATTAAATCTTTAAACAACAAAAAATCATAGCCTATTGGAAAGTCTACTGAAAAATGCTTTTCCAATAAAATCTCTAATAAAAATATAACCTTAAGGATTTAGCGCTCTAGCGTTCGCTTTCCGCAGGCACAGTGTAAGCCGCAACCCTCGCATCGCGCGGTTTGTTGCATCTTCCGTCTTGTGCGTGCTCCTGCCGCTACGTTTCACTCACGCTTTCGTCGCAAATAAGGTTCCAGCAGTGGTCTCACACTGCCGCACAAAATCCTTGCATGGTAAAGTAATGCTATGCAAAAAAACTACTTTAGATTTTTTCAGGAACCTTCTTTGGGATTTGTGGTCTTTTCAATTTGAAAAAGTATTAAAAAATAATAACCCCCTCGTTTTCAATTAACGAGGGGGCTAAGTTTATTGCTTATTTCTTAATGTCCTTTGTCCATTCAGCAACAGTAGCTTCATTGTCTTTAATCCAATTTTTAGCTGCTTCTTTTGGATCAGCACCGTTCATAATTTCAAGCATGACTTCTTCTAAATCTTCTGAAGTCCAGTGGAAATTATCAAGGACTGTATACACATCAGGATTATCCTCTTTAAATCCTTTACGAGCAAATGTGTTAATTGTTTCTTCACCGCCGTAAATACCTTTTGGATCTTCCAAGTATTTTAAATCAAAAGAAGCGAATTTCCAGTGAGGAGACCAGCCAGTGACGATAATTTCTTCTTTATTTTCAATGGCTTTAGAGAGTGCTGTTGTCATCGCGCCAGAAGAAGAAGGTAGTACATTCCAATCTGCTAAACTATCATATTCCTTTAATGCCTCGTCAGTCGCTGCCATAATACCAGCACCAGGTTCAATCCCTGTTATCGTATGATCAGCCTCATTTTTTAAATCTTCAATAGAGTTTACTTTCATATAACTTGGAACGACTAATCCAATTTTAGCACCGGATAGGTTTTCACCGAGCTCATCCAAACTATCTTTATATTTTTCATATTGAGTAGCGTGTGTGTTTGGTAGCCATGCTGCAACCATACCGTCTACCTCGCCTTTTGAAAGAGCTTCCCACATGATGCCGTTATCTAGCGGTGTTAATGTTACATCATAGCCTAAATCTTCTAGTACCTGACCAACGACATTGGTAGAAGCAATTTCAGTATCCCACTCAACGTAAGCAAGATTTACTTCTTTTGCATCTTTACCTTTCCCAGAATCATCGTCACTACTACAAGCAGCAAGCAAGAATCCAAGTCCTAAAGCCATACCTAATTTGGATAATGTTTTAAATTTCATCGAATC
The DNA here is from genome assembly GCF_044762775.1 of Lysinibacillus sp. NPDC096418. Classification (NCBI taxonomy): domain Bacteria; kingdom Bacillati; phylum Bacillota; class Bacilli; order Caryophanales; family Bacillaceae; genus Lysinibacillus; species Lysinibacillus sp. NPDC096418. Next base: position 154,790 of record NZ_JBIWEY010000006.1, on the reverse strand, counting down.
TTCCTTTCTTATTGCGATGTCTAGATATTCGCGCCGCATGCTTACGGGCACGAATATACTTTTCTTATTGCACTTTCTTTTTGTTAAAGCTTTGAGTTAAGCGATCGATAATGATCGCGAAAATCACGAGTCCTAAGCCGGCGACGAAGCCATTTCCGACCTGTGTACGTTGAAGGGCCGTTAAAACTTCACGACCAAGTCCTGGTGCGCCAATCATAGATGCAATAACGACCATTGAAAGTGATAGCATGACAGTTTGGTTAATACCAGCCATGATTGTTGATTTGGCCAACGGGATTTCAACTTTGAATAATTTCTGACTGGCAGTACTGCCGTATGAATCAGCTGCTTCGACCAATTCTTTCGGTACTTGGCGAATACCTAAATTCGTCATACGTACAGTAGGGGGTAATGCGAATATGACTGAGGCAAATACCCCTGGGACAATTCCAATGCCGAAAAAGGCAACTGCAGGAATTAAGTAAACGAAGCCAGGCATCGTTTGCATGAAATCTAGTAACGGTTTTATGATGCTCTCAGCGATACTAGATTTCGACATTAATATGCCGAGTGGAATACCTATTATGATAGAAATCACACTCGAAAATAGTACGAGCGTTGTTGTTTCCATGAGCTGAGTCCATAAGCCTTGGTTATAGATGAATAACAGACCAACTAGAGAGAAAATTGCAAGACCGAATTTTTTTCCGGTCGCAAAGAAAGCTAGAAGGACGACTAATAAAATTAATATAATGGCGGGAATGCCAATTAATAAATCAGTGACCTGACTCATGAGTAGTTTTCCGGATTTTTGAATAGTGCCGAAAAAGGCTGAAAAATTACTCGTCAACCAGTCCATAGCTGATTCTACCCAAGGGGCAATAGGTAATGATGGGATATTGTCTAGAAAATTATTCATACACTTCGACCTCCTCGTTGCATGTTGAGAGTGCTTCGATGACTACGCCACGGATAAGAACACCGCGTAAGCGTTCATCTTGAACAACTGCAATAGGTGTAGGAGAGTTATGAATCATCCCTAAAATATCCTGTAAGAGCATATCAGGGGGTACTGTTAAAATTTCTGATTGAACAATTGAATGGACCGTCTGTTCTTGTCTTTTTGCAGCGGCAAGTGCATCATCCGCAGTAATAAAGCCTTTCAAATGACGGTTTTTATCTACTGCCAATAGTAAACTAACAGCCTCTTCTCGCATTCTTTTTAGCGCTACATTCGGTCCATCAAGGTCTACATTAACGTAAACAGGTCTCACCATTGCATTTTCCGCCGTTAATACTCTTGAGCGATCCACATCTTCTACGAATGTTCGGACATAATCATTGGCGGGATTTGTTAATATTTCTTCACCTGTGCCAATTTGAATAATCGAACCGTCTTTCATAATAGCGATACGATCTCCGATACGAAGTGCCTCATTTAAATCATGCGTAATGAAAATGATTGTTTTTTTCAGAGTTTGTTGTAAATCTAGTAGTTCATCCTGCATTTCTTTACGGATAAGAGGGTCGAGTGCCGAAAAGGCCTCATCCATCAATAAAATTTCAGGATCATTTGCTAGTGCCCTTGCTAAACCGACACGTTGTTGCATACCACCAGATAATTGATTTGGATATTGATCTTTGTATGCAAGTAAACCTGCATTTTCAAGTGCTTGCTCTGCTTTTGCTGTACGCTCTTCTTTTGAGACACCTCTGATTTCAAGACCATATTCGGTGTTTTGAAGCAGTGTACGATGGGGGAATAAACCGAAGTTTTGGAATACCATACTCATTTTGTTGCGTCGAACTGTTTTTAAAGCATCCTTACCCATTTTAGAAATGTTTTCACCGTCTATAAGGATGTTGCCATTTGTAGGTTCAATTAAGCGATTTAGAAGTCTAATAAGTGTTGATTTACCACTTCCTGATAAGCCCATAATAACGAAGATTTCTCCTTCGTTCACTGAAAAGCTAGCGTTGTAAACACCAACTGTTGCACCTGTTTCTTTTAAAATATCAGTCTTGCTTTTTTGTTGCTTGACGAGTTCTAGTGCTTGGGGGATATGCTTACCGAAAACTTTGGAAACATGCTCCACTTTTATTTTTTCCATAGAACCGCTCCCTTCGTAGATTAATACTATTTACAGGATTGTCATATCCATAAATAAGAAAGTAACAACTCAACCCTAACAGAAGGTTGTTACTTTTGTCAAATTAGCAAAAAAGAAAAAATCCGCTTAAACGCTGATCTACCAGCGTTTAAGCGGATTTTAATTTGGGTATAAAAAGTTCTGGACGCGCGTTAAACTTTCATCATTGCCTATGAAGTAGATGATATCTCCTTCTTGTAGCGACGCATATGGACCAGGTGATAGTAATAATTCGTTGTTTCGACGAATGCCAACGATCGTACCAGTTGTATTTTGCCAAAAGTTTAAATCCTGTAAAGTTTGGTGAATACAAGGGCTTTCCAAAGTCATTTCAATCTGATAAGGAATGAAAGGATTGACGGAGCGGAAATGTTCTGTACGGCTAATAAGCTGCTTCGTTTTTTCCTGCAAATTGATCAATTGGTTTTGCTGTGCATGGATACTTACTAAAAGTTCATTTTGTAGTTCGTGGATTGACTGAACATCGTGAAATTGTCGGACAAAATGAGCTGCCTTTTCATATGATTTAATGAATACACCACTACCTTTTGAAGCTTCAACAATTTCTAAATCCTGTAAAACAGCAATGGCTCTTCTAGCAGTTTCAGCAGATACATTATATTGGCTTGCTAGTGAGGATCTTGCATATATTTTATCGCCGATTTGATATCTTTTTTCAACTATTTTCGAGGCAAGGTCAACGGCAATTTGCTGATATTTTGGCTGTTTCACTTGAACATTTTTTTCTAAGTTCATTCATAAACTTCCTTTCATCTTTAACAACATATCTTCGCTTATTATAGACCAGCGTGCTATGAAAAAATAGCATTAGAAAAATCTTTAAGTATTCCTCTGAATAAAAGTCATTTTAGGTACTCTTATTAGTGAAAAGAGTAATTGGAATTTTAATAAAATAAGAGAAGTTGTTTGACAGACATTAGTTATCAATATAAACTTAGTTACGTTATGTAAGTAATGAACTAATACAAGCTCGCAGCTAGTTATTTAAGTTAGCTGTTTACGAAAGAAAGTTGGAGAGAATTATGACAATTACAACTAAAATAATGGATATAGTTAAAGAGAAAATGGTTATTATGAAGCAATCTGAAACAGAAAATATCTGTATCGTTGGACCTGTGAAATTGCCAGTTAAGCAAGGTGATTTTTCAGAGACATTCCAATGGTATAACTGGCTAAAGGTTGATGCAAATTTATCAAAAGAAGAAATTATTGATTCACTTGCAGCAGCGAATTTAGCTTATCAACAGCAATCATCTGTCCTTGTATATGGTGATTTTGCCAATGGAGAGGATGCAATCATTCGTATGCACAGCATTTGTCATACTGGAGATATTTTTGGTAGTCAGCGTTGTGATTGTGGCTATCAACTACATGAATCTATGAAAATGATTACTGAACATGGTTGTGGTGCTATTTTCTATTTAGCTGATCATGAAGGCCGTGGCATCGGTTTATTTTCAAAATCAGTTGCTTATTTATTACAAGAAGAGGGCTTAGACACAGTTGAAGCCAATCATGCACTTGGTTTCCCTGATGATACACGTTCTTACGAAGAGGCCTTAACTGTATTAGAAGCACTTCGTACAAAACCTGTAACATTGATTACTAACAACCCGAAAAAGCTAGAAGCCTTAGAAGCACATGGTTTAGCAGCAGAAGGGCATGTACCGTTATGGGGTGGCTTAACCGAGACAAATCAATTTTACTTGAATACAAAGGTTGAAAAATCTGGACATATGCGTGAATCGAAGTAAGTGAGGAGGACATTGTGATGACGACGGATGAAAAATATATGCAGTTAGCGCTTGATTTAGCAGCGAGTGCAAAGGGAAATACTAACCCAAATCCATTAGTAGGGGCTGTTATCGTAAAAGATGGCGTTATTGTAGGTACTGGGTTACATCGGAAAGCTGGGGAACCTCATGCAGAAGTACATGCTTTTCGAATGGCAGGGGAGCATGCAAAAGGTGCAACTCTTTATGTGACACTTGAACCATGTTCACATTACGGCAAGACACCTCCTTGTGCAAACTTAGTGAAGGATTATGAAGTATGTCGTGTTGTTGTCGCAATGCAAGACCCGAACCCTGATGTAGCAGGTCGAGGTATCCAACTACTTCGTGAAGCAGGGATTGAAGTTGAGGTGGGTGTGTTAGAATCACAGTCACGTCGCTTAAACGAACGCTTCATTCACAATATGTTGACGAGTCGTCCATTTATCATTTCAAAATATGCGATGACATTAGACGGGAAGATTGCTGCACATACAGGACACTCTAAATGGGTGACAGGAGAAGCGGCACGCGAAGATGTTCATCATATTCGACATGAGGTCGACGGTATTTTAGTTGGTGTTGGGACCGTGATTGCAGATAACCCATCTCTTACAACTCGATTAAATGACAGCTATGGCAAAAATCCTGTACGTATTATTATGGATAGTTTGCTTCGCACACCGGAAAATGCGAATGTTCTCAATGTCGAAGAAGCGAAAACAATCATTGTTTGTAGTGATGAGGTAGACCAAGGGGAAAACTCTTTATTTGAAGAAAAAGGTGTGACAGTCTTACGGGTTCGTCGTGGGCATGAGGGACTTGACATTGATGATATGCTAGCAAAGCTTTATCAACTAGGTATAACAGATATTTTAGTTGAGGGGGGGAGTACAGTGAATGCTTCCTTTTTACAAAGTGGAGCTATTAATAAATACATTGTATATGTGGCCCCGAAAGTATTAGGAGGTCGCTTATCGTTAACACCGATTGCTGGCCATAGTGCTTTTTCGATGGATGAAGCATTTGACGTTGAATTTGATTCATTTGAAAAAGTTGGTCAAGATTTACGTATTATCGCTTATCCAAAGAAAGGTGACGAAAAGTGAATTGTGAAGCGGATGTTTGCATTGTAGGAGCAGGACCAGCTGGAACACTTCTTGGTTATTTACTTGCAAAAAAAGGCTTGTCGGTAATGCTACTTGAACAAAATGCAGAGCTTGGTAAGGCATTTCGTGGCGAGCATTTAAATGAAATAGGTGAGGTAGTTTTAAAGAGTCATAACCTTTTTGAAGAAGTTGAAGCGCTTGGTTTATTACGTATGGAAAAACTAGAATATTACTATAATGGTCAAATCATTAAGGAAATAAGCCCTGATCCTGCAGTAGGCCATCTAGGTATCCATGTGCCACAAGCTCATTTACTAAAAGCTATATTAGACAAAGCACAGAAAATTCCACACTTCACTTGTATGTTAAATACGAGGGTGACACGACTTGTGGCAGATAAGTCAGGGCGCTATGTTGGAGTGGTTGCCTCTAAAGATGGTAAATCAATTGAAATTACCAGTCAGCTTATTATTGGGGCTGATGGTCGCTATTCTACAATTCGTAAGCAGTCGCACATTGATATAGCAAAATGTAAACATGGATTTGATCTACTATGGGCAAAAATTCCTGCACCACAAGGATGGGAGCCTGTTATAAAAATGGCTCTAGTAGAAGGGAAACAATTATCGTTATTTTCCCAAACAAATGGATATATCCAAATTGGTTGGAATATTGATCAAGGTAGCTTTTCAAGACTTCGAAAACAAGCATTTACACCATTTATTCTACAGCTAACAAAAGCTTTTCCAGAATTGGCTGAGCAAGTGACACAATATATTACATCTTGGCAAGATTTTGTGTTACTCGATGTATTTAGTAGTAGATGTGAAAGTTGGGGAACGGAGGGACTTGTACTTTTAGGAGATGCAGTTCATACGATGACACCAACTGGCGCATTTGGTTTAAACAGTGCACTAAAGGATGCGGATTGTCTTGCAACACTATTATCAAAAGAAACTATCGCACAATTTGACGTACAGATATTCCAACAAATTCGCGAGCCAATTATAGAAGAAATACTGGCGAAGCAAATCGAAAAAGAACAATCTTTTGCCGCAAACTTCGTAGAAACGGTCGCTTGAAAGGAACGAGAAAAGATGAAATTTGGCTTTGATATAGATGACACACTAATCGATTTACGCGCGCATGCTTTTAAGCTATATAATAAAAAACTTGGCAAAAATATAGACATTGAAGCATTCCATGCACTGCAAAGAGTGGAAATACACGAGCCGTTTGGATTAACTGATGCAGAAGGTTCTGCGATGTGGAATAGCTCCTTAGAAGATATTTATTTTACCGATTGTTCTATTTTTGAAGGGGCGCTTGAAACATTACAAGCATTACAGCAAAAAGGACATGACATCTACTATATAACGTCACGTCCAAAACATTATTGCGAGAAAACACGTGAATGGATGATTGCGCAAGGATTTCCTGTTACAGAAGGGCACTTTTTCTGTGGGATGCAAGATCATGAAAAAGTGGAGATTATTAAATCACTAGCGCTAGATGTTTATGTAGATGATAAACCAGCAGTACTCGAAACATTACAAGATGTTGACACGAAAGTACTTCTAAAAAATCAATCATACAATCAGCATGTGACATTGCCACGTCTGCATCATTGGCATGGATTTGAGTCACTGGTAACCAATCTATTATAAAAGGGATATGGAGGTTAATTTCCGTTCCGGCTGTAGTTGAATGTGCTGTCAAGTGCCGACTTTGGCGTGGAGCTTTAATAGTAGTGGATAAGTTTATCTAATCAAGACACCTTTGAAAAGTTCTAGTTGAAGTTCATCTACCATCATTCTGCACACTTTCTTCATATTTATCGTTTATAATATAAGCGATCAGCGTTAGTTGACGTAGAAAGAAACAAACTAGAGGTGGATATAAGATGAAATTAAAAATGTTTGCTGCAACTTTGTTTGCTACTGTTGTACTAGGTGCTTGTAATGGAGAGAGCTCTAATGTAGAGAATTCAGTAAAAGAAATGGGTACACAAAATATTAAGGAATTGGTGGCTGAGTATAGCGGGAATAAAGCAACTGACGAATCTGCTTCAATCACATCAAGCCAATTGATTGTGACGGATCAAGAAGGAAAAGAGTTCACATATGCTTTGCCAAAAGATGAATTTTTTGTTTCCATTGCACCTTACGTTAATCAAACGCACCCTTGCACAAACCATAGTTTGACTGGTTGCCAAGGTGAAATGGCAAATAAAGAGATTGATGTTTACATTGAAGACTCGAAAGGTAATGTGCTAGTGGATGAATCTATGAAAACGCCAGCAAATGGCTTTATTGATTTATGGCTCCCACGAGATGAAACGTATAGCATCAAGATGGAACATGAAGGAAAAATGGTAGACTCAAAATTCTCTACTTCGGATAATGATGGAACTTGCATTACAACGATGCAATTAAAATAAAGCAAAAAAGGATTGATATCACGAATGTCGTGTTATCAATCCTTTTTCTTAGTATAGTTGCTTTTCAATTTCCAACGCAACTTGTTGAATAGTTTCAATTAAAGATTGTTCATCATAATCATTGTATCGTACTTCAGGAATGACCATTGTCACCGAAGCGATGATTTGATGTGATGCATTTAGGATTGGTGCTGTAACAGAACATGCCCCACGTACACGCTCACCATTACTCTTTGCAAAACGCTGGGAACGGATTTGCTGTAACTCCTCCATCAACTGGTCTTTAGAAAGAATCGTATGATCAGTGATTGGTGTAAGTGTTATTTGTTCTACATATTCTTCAACATCTGGCATAAAGGCGAGCAATGTTTTAGAAGATGCCCCTGCATAAAGAGGGGAGGTGTCTCCAACATACATTTTCGTCGATAATGGATATGTTGAATCATAGTTTAAAATACAACGCCTTTCCAAACCATCAATAATATTGATAGAAACACTTTCACCCATTTCTTCGTTTAGTTTTTTTAAAAGGGGCTCTGCCACAATAATAAGGCTAGACTCTTGTTTGACTAAGTTCCCTAAATAAAGAAGCGAATGTCCTAGTTGGTAGCGTTTCGTACGCTCATCTTTATGCAAAAATCCCTCGTATACAAAGGTAGAAACAAAGCGTTGTAAACTAGAGATGCTAATCCCAGTTTTTTTACTTAACTCTGTTAAAGAAAGGGTTGGTTCATCTTTCGTAAATGCTTTTAACACTTTAATCGCTTTGTGTAGCGACGACATCGTGTAGTTTTTTTCGAAAGTCTCTTGATTCATCTCGTCACCTACTCATATCAATTACGCCTTGGCGTAATTGTGTCCAGATTTTGAATTGTGCTTGCACAATTAACTCCTTTCAAAATCTGTGACATCCGCCGGAGGCTTTATCTTCATTCGGTCGGCAATTGGGCTCATTTTGAAAAAAGCTAAGACTGCAATCATTTCACTTCCTATAGAGGTAGGAAGCTTCTGCTGAATGAAGATAAAAATTACCTTTATTATAACTCACTTTCAATTAGGGAGAGAGGACTTTTGGAATTCTTTTGAATGTTCCCCAAGTATCGGAGGAGCTAGTTTGTATTCGATATTTAAGTTAGAGAATTTTATCGGATTTTTGACGAACTTGATTTTACCATATTGTGCATGTTCTATTTCACCGATCATATCGCGTGCAATTACTTGAGGCTGTTCAAGTGCTTCAGCAATCGTGTTTACGCGGCCACCTGGAATCTTGTGTTGCTGTAATAATTCAATCCATTCATCGCGAGTTTTCGTCATTGTAATTTCGGTAATTTTCGAAACTAATTCATTTTCATTTTGCTTGCGCATCGTATTTGTTATAAAACGTGCATCTTTGGCCCATTCCTCATGTCCAATCATACCGCAAAATTTTTGGAATTGTCCGTCTGTACCAACACAAATCATTAAAGGACCATCCGAACAGTTAAATACTTGGTAGGGTGCTACATTATTATGGCGGTTACCTAAACGTTCAGAAGTAAAGCCTGTATTCAAGTAAGCACTTGCTACATTTGCTAAACTACTCATTTGAACATCGAGTAAAGCTAGATCAATAAATTGTCCTTCATTTGTTTGATCGCGCATCCGTAGAGCAGCTAAGATACTAATAACGACATAATTAGATGTTAAAATATCTGCAATCGGTACACCTACTTTTGTAGCCTCTCCTTCGGGCGATCCTGTTACATCCATTAATCCACTCATCGCTTGAATGACAGGATCAAAGCCAGGTTCATAGGCAAGGGGGCCAGTTTGACCAAAGCCTGTAACCGCACAATGAATTATGCGAGGGTTTACTTTTTTTAACTCTTCATAACTGAGTCCCATTTTTGCCATGTCACCTGTTTTAAAGTTTTCAAGCACGATATCTGCATCTTTGACAAGTTCTTTAAACTGTTCTTGTGCTTCAGCAGTTTTTAAATCTAATGAGATTGATTTTTTGTTACGGTTCGCACATAAATAATACGTACTTTGATCATTCACAAATGGTCCCCAGTCACGCATACTATCTGAGCCGTTCGGATGTTCTACACGAATCACTTCAGCGCCTAAATCTGCCAGCATCATCGATCCTGCTGGGGCGGCATAGACACGTGATAAATCAAGTACTCGAATATTTTCAAGAGGTTGCATCGTTTTTCCTCCTATGATCGTTAATTATAAGTAGGTTTGCGTTTTTCCACGACAGCACTAACGCCTTCTTTAAAGTCATTTAGTTCTGTCACAATCGCCATTTGGGATGAAATATAATCAAGAGCAGAACGTAAATCCATTCGTTGGCTTTGATAGACTGCACGCTTAATGAATTGTAATGTCGTTGTTGGACGACTTGCTAATTCTTTTGCATAATTGTATGTGTATTCATCTAGCTCATGGTCTTCTACCACAAATGTTACGACACCTTTTTCTTTCGCTTCATCGGCAGTTAATACACGAGCTGTCCAGAACATGTCTAATGCTTGGTCGATACCGATTAATTTCGGTAAATAATATGCCCCACCGTCACCTGGTACGATCGCTACATTAATATAGCTTTCCGAAATCTTTGTTGATTTTGCAGTAATCCGAATATCGCACATTAATGCCATATCAAGACCCGCGCCCATCGCAAAGCCATGAACTTGAGCAATAACGGGCTTATCGATTTCCTCAAGAAGCAGAGGAATTCGTTGAATCCTTTTCCAAAGGGAGTTTTTTCGTGCTAAGCCAGTGGAAGAAATGTCTTCTTCACTTTTGAAGAACCCTTCACCTGCTTGCATTGCTTTAATATCGCCACCTGCACAAAATGATTTGCCGTTTCCTTTTACAATCACTACTCGAATATCCTCTGAATCACGAACTGTTTCAAGTGCATGAATCCACTCCGTAATCATTTCTTCACTAAAGGCGTTATACGCTTCAGGTCGGTTTAACGTAATCGTTGCAATATGATCTTTCACTTCAAATAATAAATCTGCCATTAAAAATCACTCCTTATAGTGTTATTGGTATTTTTGTATCTGTTAAATACGCCCATAGGCTGTCACCGCTATTTTCTATCAGTTGTGTCGCCAATATTTCCGTCCAATAGGAGATGTTTGCTCCTTCATCACGCCATGACCAAAGTCTACGTGTATATTGGTGCAAGCTATGCTCGTGTGTCGTACCGATTGCAGCATGTACTTGATGAGAAATTGTCGCTACGGCTTGAATAGCTTCTTCAAAACGGATGCGTGCATAGGCCACTTCACTATTATTACTTTGTGTCAGAAGGGCATTTGTGACGTTATTAAAAGCTGCTAATGCAACAGCTGTTTCACCTGCTAAGTTCACAATATGCTGCTGAACGAGCTGGAAGCGATGAATCGGACGACCAAATTGTTCGCGTTCTTTCGTATATTGAACCGTTAAGTCGTTTATTTTATCGATTGCACCTGTCATCAGTGCTAATTGAAAGGCTGTTTCAAATGTTGTGAGTGTTTGGATTTCATCAGATGTTAGGACAGCGGATATTTGTGAAACTTCAGCATTAGAAAACTTTACAGTATCCCTTGGTTCGCCAGCTAAGTTTGCCCCTTGCGTAATTTCAGCTTTACCCAAATCTATCTCTACTAAATGTGTACCTTCTGAGCTATTTGCTAGTGTTACTAAGTGTTTTGTATGACGTGCCCAATGAATATGGATCGCTTCGCCCGTTAATTTTTTGTCTTCTAGGGTATAGGCTTGATCAGTAGACAACATGTATGTCGCTAGATCACTGATTACCTGTAAGTTGGTATATTCTAATATATAATTTGCCAATGTTGTCTCAGCAAACGGAATTGGTGCAGCATACTTCCCGGTTAATCGAACAATATTCAGAAGATCTTCTAAATCGCCACCTGCACCTCCGTTTTCTTCAGAAATGGCGACAATCGGAATACCATTTTCTTCGAATAAATCCCATACTTTTGGTGCCCAAAGACCTTGTTCGACTGTATCCACTAAATCTTTATCAACATTTTCTTTTAGCATACGTTCTACGACATCTAAAATCATATCTTTCATTTCACTCATTGTGCTACAACCCCTTTCGCTACCACGCCATATAGTACTTCTGAAGTTCCTCCACGTATAGTAAAGCCAGGTGCATGTAAAATGGATTCCGCCATTAAGCGATCAATTTTTCGCTTGGCATCAAGTGTTGGGTAGGTTTGTACTAATAAGCGTGTGATTTCGGGAATACTTTGTTCAAATTTTGTGCCCAGAGCTTTGACGAGGGCCGCAGGAATGGACACGTCATTACCTTCACCGGATTCTAATAGTTGTGCTACGCCAATTGATAGATTCCGTAAGCTCCACAGACGTGCGACAACTTTAGATGCCTGTTTTATTCCTTCTGTATTTTTTTGTTGTTTTAGTTCTTGGATCAGTTCGTCAAGTAATGGAAATGTGCTTAAGATACGCTCAGGACCACTGCGTTCAAAGGCAAGCTCTGCTAAACCTTGAGACCAGCCATTACCGATTTCACCTACCACCATATTGTCTGGGACGAAAACATTGTCAAAAAATACTTCATTGTAATGATGCTCACCTGTTAAGAACTTGATAGGTACAACAGTTATGCCATCTGCCTGGAAATCAACAATGAGTTGGCTTAGTCCAGCGTGTTTATTTTTTCCATCAAAAGGACTTGTTCGTACTAAGGTCACCATATAGTGACAAAGGTGAGCGTTACTAGTCCATATTTTTTGACCGTTCACAATCCAGCCACCCTCTACTTTTTCAGCGCGCGTACTTACCGATGCTAAGTCAGAACCACTATTAGGTTCACTTAAACCAATCCCGAAGTAACATTCGCCTTTCACAATTTTAGGTAAGAAGAAATTACGCTGTTCCTCGGTCCCATAACGTAGAAGAAGTGGTCCTGTTTGGCGATCAGCAAACCAATGAGCTGCAACAGGCGCCCCAATAGCTAAAAATTCTTCCGTTAAAATGTAACGATCGATTGTACTTCGCTCTTGCCCACCATATTTTTTGGGCCAAGTCATGCCAATCCAACCTTTTTGCCCGATTGTTTTTGAAAACTCAGGATCATCTCCACTTAACCAAGAATCACATTTTGATATAAAGGTACCCTTCGCTAATTCTTCTTGTAGGAAGCTCCGAACTTCTAGACGGAATTGTTCCTGCTCTTCTGTAAATTGAACAACTGGTAATTGAAACATTTAATAATTCCTCCTTTTACCGTATTGTGATAACCATTATTCTATATGCGTATTCTATTATGGTTAATATATCCAAGTCAAATGTTTTTTGGAATAATTAAAAAATTTAAATAATCTATTTTCGGTATTTTTTTAGGTCCTTCCCCAAAATGTGGGGGTTGCAATATAAATGCAGCATTTTTGGATTGTAGAAGAGCTAGCGTGACTCCATGGGGCTTACCGGACGTCCACAGGAAAGCTCACTGGCGGTACGAAAATCAACCACTAGTTTTGGTGATGAGCCATTTTTTAGTGAAATATAAATAGAAGGAGGGATAAGTTGCGTTTATTTGCTGTATTAGAGGGAAAAGGATCAATAAAGGTTAGGAAGAATAGATAAATAGAGTAAAAAACAGGTAATTTAAGGATAATAGTGTTATTATGTAGAAAATTTCGTTTCGGAGGTGTAGAAGTATGCAAATGACAATTAAAACATCGCAAAAGGTAACACAAGTATTATCAGCACAGCTTGTGCAACATTTAGAAATACTTCAATATTCAACGAATGAGCTAGAACAATATATACATGAGAAAGCAAGTGAAAATCCCTTGTTAGTTGTGACGGATGCAAAAGCAAAAAGTCATTATGAGGAAATTATGAAGTTAGCAAACTGTTCTTTCAATACTTTTTCATCGCATCATAATACATTCAAAAATGATCACTTCAATGTCATTGAGATGAAGCTAGCTGAAAAGGAAAGCTATGAGCAGTTCTTATTCGAACAAGTACCTATACATCAAAATTTATCTGTAATAGACCTAAAAATTTTAACATTCCTAATTCGCTCTTTAGATGATCGTTTGTTTTTAGATGTGGCATTAGAAATCGTAGTCGATAAGTTTAATACTACCTATTCACATGTAGAGGCTATATTGGATTTACTTCAAACCTTTGAACCTGTGGGGGTAGGCGCACGTAGCTATATAGAATATTTACTTATTCAACTAGATCGTGATCAGTTTGCACCTAAAATGGCAGCACAATTTATCAGCATGGATTTAGAATTAGTAGCAGCTCAAGCGTTCAAACAGTTAAGTAAGAAATATAACATGTCTCTTCAAGAAGTAAAAAAGACTGTTCACTATATAAAAAACTTAAAGCCAAAGATTACAGGTGATAAGTTTGAAACCATATCATACGTCATTCCTGATATAGAAATAAATGAAATAGAAGGGGAATGGATTATCAAATTAAATCGCCGTAATTTACCTTCTGTTTGCATTGATGAAAGCTACGTCGCTTTACTTAAAAGCGACCCCAATTATAAAACTTACTACAAGAACTCAATGAAGGATGCGCTTGCCTTACTTCAAGGAATTGAACAACGTGATAAAACACTTTACGAATTAGCAAGATGGTTAGTACAGTTACAGGCTGATTTTTTTTCAATCGGCATAGAAGCAGTAAAACCTATGCGTTTAAAAGATATGGCGAATGTATTAGGGGTTCATGAGTCTACGGTTAGTCGAGCAATTCGTGGAAAGTATATACAAACACCGCATGGGATATATCCTTTACAATCTTTGTTTACAAAAGGTCTCGTAAATACTTCTGGGAAAATCAATTCTATTGCGTATATTAAAAAGCGGCTAAAACAGCTAATCGAGGCTGAAGATAAACAAAATCCATTAGCTGATCAGCAAATTACAGAGATTTTATGTGCAGAAGGAATTCAGATTTCAAGACGAACAGTGGCGAAGTATAGGGAGGAGATGAATATTGTTAGTTCATATAATCGAGCTTATGGATAACGAGATGCAAAAAATATAGAAATGATGTAATTTCACATCATTTATTCGAATGTGCAATGGATTTTATCAATGGTAGATAGAATTCCTAAGCACATTCAAATTTTTTTCTCCATACTGTATGAGCAAAAATTGTCACTTGTTTTCCTACGCTAGTAGCGAGGGCTGCGGCTTACGGTGTGCCTGCGGAAAGCTCTTTAATGAAAAAGCACATGAAGCATTTTTTTTGAAAAATACATTTTTTTTTTCGTGTAAGTAGATTTTGGCATCAGAATTGCTCATTGAATAGCAGACATTGAATTAGAAGGAAGGTGCTAGTAAATGTCTACATAAAACACTAAGGGGTGGTTTAATGGGAGCTTTGCAAAAATCACTGAAGACACGACACATTACTATGATTTCTATTGGGGGAGTAATTGGTACAGGACTATTCGTAGGTACGGGGAAAAACATCTTAAGTACGGGCCCTGCGGCTGTTGTGTCGTATGCAATTGCGTGTTTACTCATAGTCTTGATCATGCAAATGGTTGGGGAAATGGCATCGGGAGAAATGGCTTTAGGGGAAAAGTCTGGTGGCTCGGCTGAGCTAGGTTCATTTGCTTCATATGCAGGGAAATATATTGGACCGTGGGCAGGTTTTACAGTGGGCTGGTTATATTGGGCAAGCTGGGTGTTTATTGTTGGGTTAGAAGCTGCACTAATTGGGGGAATGCTAAATAATTGGTTTCCATTTATTCCGGTTTGGGTCGGTGGTGTAGGCATTACATTATTAATGACAATCATTAATATTTACTCCGTAAAATCATTCGGCGAATTTGAATACTGGATATCATTTATTAAAGTTACCGCAATAATTGTATTCCTAGTTGTTGGTACAACCATGATTTTAGGTATTTGGCCAAATTATGAGCCAAAAGGGCTTGGAATTCTAACAGAGTTTGGTGGCTTTGCACCAAATGGTATTGTACCGATTCTCACGGCGATTGTATTTGTTATTTTCTCAATTTGCGGTGCTGAAGTTGCAGCCATTGCAGCGGCGGAGTCTGAAAACCCGGCGAAAAATATCGTGCGTGCCATTCGAAATGTCGTATTCCGCTTAGGGTTATTCTTCGTCGGTTCAGTAGCAATTATGATTTTAATATTGCCGTGGAATGATTCAAAAATGCTAGCAGCGCCTTATGCAAATATTTTAACGATGGCTGGGTTACCAGTTGCTGCTCAAATCATTCAAATAGTAATTTTTATTTCACTTATCTCCGTGTTAAACTCAGCACTTTATACGAGTTCACGTATGTTACTTGAAATGTCACGCCAAGGCAATGCGCCAAAAATTTTCTCGCAAATTAAAAACCGGCGTGGTGCACCAGTACCGGCTATTCTCGGTAGTACAGTGGTTGCGTATATTTGTGCATTATTATACTTCGTCTCACCTGAAGTCATTTTCTACTTTTTAGGTAACTGTGTTGGGGGTCTAATGATTGCTGTTTATATTTTTATAGCGATCTCGCAAATTCGATTCCGACGTTCTTATGATAAAATTTCGAGTGAGCCATTAGCAATTAAAATGTGGTTATTCCCTGGCTTGTCATATGTAACTATTGGCGTCTTAGCAGTCGTTTATTTATGCCAAGCACTAATAGAATCTTTACGCCCTCAGTTCTACTTGAGTTCAATAGTAGTCATAGGCTCGATTGTGCTGTTCTTTACGATGCGGAAACTTTCTTCAAAATCAATTGAACAATTACCAACTGAGCAAATAGAGGAAAAGTTAGCATCAGAGTAGAATGTTAATTTAAAGATGAATACCCTTAGATAGCGTGCTATCTAAGGGTATTAAAGTTTTGGGAGGATGTGACCTGCATGTTGACAAAAGGACTACATAAAGAGGAACATTTTTTTATTGTGAAAAATCATGAAGTAATTGTAAAAAGCGATATCGAAATCGAACTTCTTGAAAAAATAGTAAACCGCTATTGTAAAGGCAAAGAAACCTTTAAGGTTGAAGGTTATTTTGTACATGTATTAGTAACATCGCAAGGAAACTTATTTTATGTAAGACCATTGAAGCAGTTTAGCGATATTGATTTTATGAATCCTTTATCAAATAAAGTTTTAAACTCCATTTCAGATGGTATTACAATTTGTGATCGTAAGGGTAAAATATTATTTCAAAATGATATAGATATTGAAATTGTCGGCATGGATTTAATGGGAAGATACGCAAAAGACGTAATTGCTGAAGGGTTAATGAGTGATTCAATATCAATGAAAGTGATTGAATCAAAAGAAAAAGTAACAATCTTACAAACATTCATTAACGGAAAATGCCTTTTAGTTTCAGGTAAGCCAATTTTTGGTGAAGACCATGAGTTGCAATATGTAGTAGCGATTACACGTGATATGACGCATCTAAAACGGTTAGAACAAGAAATGAAAAAATTAGAAGTTCAAAATGAAAATTTTAAAAGTAAACTACAAACAATACAAAATGAAGAGTCTTTAAAAAGTAGTTTAATTGCCGTATCACCGGCCATGATGCAAGTAGTCAAGCGAGTCATGAAAGTGGCAGAAGTAGACTCTACTGTGTTAATTGGTGGCGAATCGGGTGTCGGGAAAGAAGAAATTACAAAGCTTATTCACACATATAGCAGACGTAGCCATAAGCAAATATTAACGATTAACTGTAGTGCAATACCTGAAACCTTACTAGAATCAGAGCTTTTTGGTTATGAAGCAGGGGCATTTACAGGTGCAATAAAGGGCGGAAAAGCAGGGCTATTTGAAATCGCATCTGGGGGAACGGTGTTTTTAGATGAAATTGGGGAAATGCCCTTGTTGCTACAAGCGAAATTATTGCGCGTGCTTCAAGAGTCTGAAGTACAGCGTATAGGTAGTGGAAAGCCTATTCCAATTGATGTACGTATTATTGCAGCGACGAATCGAAACTTAGCTGAAATGGTTAGGCAAGGTAGTTTTCGGGAGGACTTATATTATCGTTTAAATATTATCCCGATTGAAATTCCATCATTAAGGCATCGGCGGGAAGATATTATTCCGATGGTTAATCATTTTTTAACGTTAATTGAAGAAAAGTATGGGATTCATCGAACAATTGAGTCATCTGCCATGAAAATATTAGAGACATACGATTGGCCAGGGAATGTCCGTCAACTAAAGAATATGGTGGAGCGTATTTGCTTATTATCTACGCAAGCAGAAATAACTATAAATACTGTGCAACAAGAGCTGGATAGTAATCCTATTGTGGTGCGTAATACAGAGAATCTAGCTCAAGAAAAATATATGCAAGAGCATGAACCCGCTCCAATGTATTCTGGCACATTAAAAGAGCAGGTAGCATCGTTTGAAAAGCAAATGATTAAGCAAGCACTGTCTAAACACCCTAGTATACGACAAGCTGCCAAATCACTTGGCTGCGATCAATCTACACTTGTTCGGAAAATACAAAAATACCAATTAACACGACACGTTTCATATAAAGACTAATGATGCGTTTTTACATCATTTTTTCGCTTTTGCTTAAATAATTGCAGTTTTGAAAAGGTATTTAATGTTGTATTGCAAATATAATGAAAAAACACATCATTCATTTTCGATTAAATTTTTATACAGTCATCTATTGAAGTAATTAGGATCGAGGATGACAAATGGCATTTTCAAAAAGAAAATGCTTTTTTTTTTTGAGTTGGCACGGAAGTTGCTTTTATAAAAGTGTATGAAATTTTAAGCGGAAAGAGGATGGTATTTATGACAATTCAACTAAAAGAAGAATTAAAGGCATTAGATCAAAAGCATTTTCTTCATCCAACTACATCTATTGAACAACAACAAACGCAAGGGCCAAGTGCCATTTTCACAGAAGGAAAAGGAATCTATTTAAAAGATATAGAAGGCAATGTCTATATTGATGGAATGTCTTCGTTATGGAATGTAAACGTCGGCCATGGTCGTGAAGAAATAGCTGAAGTCGCAAAGGAACAAATGGCTAAACTAGCATTTAGTTCGTGCTTTGCTACATTCAGTAATGAACCTGCAATTCGTTTGGCAACAAAAATCGCTTCTGTAACTCCTGGTGATTTAAATACGGTATTTTTCACTTCAGGTGGTTCGGAATCAAACGATACAGCGATTAAATTAGCACGTCATTACTGGTTACTTAAAGGACAACCAAAGCGTCAAAAAATTATTTCACGTACACAGTCATACCACGGTGTAGCGATGGGGGCTACAAGTGCAACAGGATTACAAGCGTTTCGTGACTTTACGAACTCACCTGCACCTGATTTCCACTATGTATACAATCAATCCGCACGTAATTTACGCGAAACGATTGAAGAGCTAGGACCTGAAACTGTTGCAGCGTTTATTTCAGAGCCTGTACAAGGTGCTGGCGGTGTCAATATCCCGCAAAAAGACTATTTTAAAGAGGTGCGAGCTATTTGTGATGAATACGGAATTTTATTCATTGCAGATGAAGTAATTACGGGCTTTGGCCGTACGGGGAAATATTTTGGTATGGAGCATTTCGGCGTAGTGCCAGATATGATGTCATTTGCGAAAGGCGTATCTAGCGGTTATGCGCAACTTGGTGGCGTTGCGATTTCAGAAAAAATTCATAAAGATTACTGCGAACTTTCAAAAGGTACATTAATGCACGGTTATACTTACAGCGGCCATGCACTTGCTTGCCAAGTTGGACTGAAAAATATTGAAATTCTTGAACAGGAAAAGCTAATAGATAACGCAGCAAAGATGGGTGAGGCGATGTTAGAAGGCTTCAAAGCCCTTCAAGCAAAATATAGTTTTATCGGTTGCGTTCGTACGATTGGATTGCTAGGAGCGATTGAATTAGTAAAAAGTCGTGAAACTGGAGAGCTATTCGAAACACCTCTAAGTCCAGTTTTTGTACAAGAAACGATGAAACGCGGCTTAATCTTACGTACAGTTACTTACGATCAAGATACTGTTGTTTTCTCTCCACCGTTAATTTTATCTAAAGCAGAATTGGACGAAATGCTCCGTATTTTAGATGAGACATTTGAATATATCCGCAAAACATTAGTTGAGAAAGAAGGTTGAGCAATGATTATTGGGATTCCAAAAGAAATTAAAAATAATGAAAATCGCGTAGGTATGACACCAGGTGGAATTTTTGATCTTTTGAAAAATGGTCACATCGTAAAGGTAGAAACAGGTGCAGGATTAGGTAGTGGATTTACAGATGATGCCTATATAGAAGTGGGAGCAGAAATCGTTCCTACAGCGACAGAAGCATGGGATGTAGACATGGTCATAAAAGTGAAAGAGCCATTACCACAAGAATACGGATATTTTAAGAAAGATCTTATCCTGTTTACGTATCTTCATTTAGCGCCTGAACCTGAATTAACGAAACAGCTCATTGAAAAAGAAGTCGTGGCGATTGCTTACGAAACGGTTCAGCTACAAAACGGCGCGTTACCATTATTGACGCCTATGAGCGAAGTGGCAGGGCGTATGGCTGTACAGTTAGGTGCGCATTTTTTAGAAAAGCATGAGGGTGGAAAAGGTGTGTTACTTGGAGGTGTTCCAGGTGTATCACCAGCCAAAGTAGTCATTATTGGTGGGGGAATTGTCGGCACGAATGCCGCGAAAATGGCTGTTGGTGCAGGCGCAGATGTCACAATTTTAGATACGAATGTTGATCGTTTACGTCAATTGGATGATCAATTTGCTGGACGTTTAAGAACGCGCATATCCAATACATTTAATATTTCAGAAGAAATCAAGACAGCTGATTTATTAATTGGGGCTGTTTTAATCCCAGGAGCTCGTGCACCACGTTTAGTGACAGAAGAAATGGTGAAGGAGATGCCAAAAGGTTCCGTTATTATCGATGTTGCCGTTGACCAAGGTGGTTCCATTGAAACAATAGACCGTATTACAACACATAGTGAGCCAGTGTATGAAAAACATGGAGTTTTACATTATGCAGTTGCAAATATTCCTGGGGCAGTAGCGAGAACATCGACGATCGCATTAACAAATGTCACGTTACCATATGCCCTACAAATAGCTAATAAAGGCTACGAAAAGGCTGTACTAGAAAACGCGGTATTAGCAAAAGGTGTGAACACAGTACACGGGAAAATGACTTATGAAGCTGTGGCAAATGCTCATAACATTCCATTTACACCATTAAAAGACGTGCTACAAACTGTTGCAATCTAAGGAGGAGTTTTATGACAACTATCATTCGAGAAATACGAGAACAATTTAATCCTGCAAAACCATCTGAATGTATCGGCCAAGTAGAGCTATTAACACTGGATGAAACGAAAGCAATCGTTACAGCAGCGCAGGATGCATTTGAAGGATGGAAAAAGACATCATCAGTCGCACGTGGTGAAATATTACGCGTGACGGCAGACTTGTTCGAAAAAAATATCGATAAAGTAGCCGAAATTGCATCACATGAAATGGGTAAAACGAAAAACGAAATGATAGGTGAAGTGAAACGTGGTGCCTCCATCTTGCGATATTTCGCTCAAGAGGGTATGCGTGCAACAGGTGAGGTATTGCCATCTGCAAGTGAAGGGAAAATATTGTATACGAAGCGTGTGCCACTAGGTGTTGTGGCCGTTATTACACCGTGGAATTTCCCTGTTGCTATTCCTTTGTGGAAAATTGCTCCTGCATTAGTGTACGGCAATACAGTCGTTTGGAAGCCTTCTATTGAAACAGCGTTAACAGGGAAATTAATTGGTGAGCTTTTTGAACAAGCAGGCATGCCAAAAAACGTATTGAACGTTGTACAGGGGCGTGGATCGAAGGTAGGGCAAGTGTTGCTAGAAGCGCCTGAAGTTAAGGCTATTACATTTACTGGTTCTAATGGTGTTGGACAAAGCATTTTAAATACAGCTGGCCCTACTAAAAAGAAAATCCAATTGGAGCTTGGTGGGAAAAACGCAGCTATTATTTTAGCAGATGCCGACATCCATTTAGCTGCAAAGTTGACAATCGAAGGTGCGATGAAGCAGACGGGCCAACGTTGTACGGCAACTAGTCGAGTGTATATCGAGGAAGCTGTTTATGATAAAGTCTTAGAACATTTAATCCTAGAGGCACAAAAAATAGAAGTTGGTGTTACGATGGGCCCTGTTTCATCTAAAGGGCAATATGATGCTATTTTAGGAGCGATTGAACAAGCAAAATTGGATGGAGCCAAACTTGTATTTGGTGGTGGGCCTACACAAGGAAAATCGGAAGGTTATTACATTGATCCAACGATTTTCACTAATGTTACACATGATATGGCAATTGCTCACGAAGAAATTTTCGGGCCAGTACTTGCAGTGATGAAGGTGAAAGATTATGAAGAGGCTATTCGTTTATCAAATGACTCAGAGTTTGGGTTAAGTGCTTCCATCTATACAACTAATATTCAAAAAGCATTTGATTTTATTGAGCGCAGCGAGGTTGGACTTGTTCAAGTAAACGATGAAACTGGAGGTGCAGAACCTCAAGCACCGTTTGGGGGCATGAAAAACTCAAGTACAGGTGCACGTGAGCAAGGACAGGCTGCAAAAGAATTCTTTACAGTGTCTAAAACGGTTACTATAGGCACACATATCATTTGATTTATCTAAATGTTCAAATGAGTTTTTGGAAAAGTGTAATGGCGATAATGCAAAGAACTTTTCCTTGCTATGGAAGTCAGTGTTCGTATTTGTTTTTTATTATTTTTGTAGATTATTATGCAAAAAAATATAGGACAGTCCTAAAAGTGAAGTAGTGCTATTTTCTTTGATATTCAGGTGAAAATCCACGTAGACTCCTGCGGGAACAGCATAAGACGTAAGACGCAACAAACCGCGCGTAGCGAGGGTTGCGACTTACGTCGTGCCCGCGGAAAGCGAAGTGGATTTTTGCCATATAAAAAGCTAGTTGTTCTGCTTAAAGGAGATTAATAGATAGCAACGATTTTGTAGTTATATTGCATAAGTAGACCTGCTTAAAAAAGATAAAACTAATAAACGAAAGAAGGGATTTCTATGACTCACACTCGCTTAGCAATTGATGTCGGTGGAACTTTTACAGATGTCTTTGTATTTAACGAAGAAACAGGAGAAATATTTGTTACGAAAACGTCATCTACACCATCTAATCCAGAGCAGGGAATTTTAAATGGGGTTGAGAAGGCGAAACTGAATGGGAAGGATATTAAGATTTTTTCTCATGGGACAACTGTTGGAACTAATGCATTAATTGAACGAAAACTACCAAAAACAGCTCTCATCACAACGAAAGGTTTCCGAGATGTAACCGAAATTCGTCGTGGTACTAAGGAAGATATTTGGGATACCTATAAAGATACAGCAAAGCCTTATATACAACGACGTGATCGATTTGAAGTAACTGAACGTATAGATTATGAAGGAAATATTATTGAAGCGATTCAAGAAGATGAAATTCGAACTCTTGCGAAGAAATTAAAGCGTCGTGGAACAGAATCTATTGCAGTTTGTTTTCTAAATGCGTATGTAAATGGTGAAAATGAAGCAATAGTTAAAGCAATTTTGAAAGAGGAGCTACCAGATGTATATGTATGTATTTCAAGTGAGGTACTGCCGGAAATTTTCGAACATGAACGGATGAGTACAACGATTATAAATGCAGTTCTTGGACCAATTATGAGTAATTATATTAGCAAATTGAGCAATGAAATGCAGAAAAAAGGCTATGAAGAGGAAATTTTAGTTTTACATTCTGGTGGTGGCGTCATGACTTCGAGTACAGTCCCGCGCTATGCGGCTAGGTTAGCGAGCTCGGGGATAGCTGCTGGAGCGATTGCTAGTAAACACATAGCTAAGTTATGTGGATTTGAAAATGCAATTGGCTTAGATATGGGCGGGACAAGTACTGATATTTCACTAATGTATGAAGGAGATATTCGTATAACGAAGGATTGGTCGATTGAATATGGATATCCAATTGGGTTCCCAAGTATAGAGATTTTAACGATTGGTGCAGGTGGAGGTAGCTTAGCTTGGAAAGATGAAGGGGGCTCCTTACGTAATGGTCCACAAAGTGCAGGTGCAGTACCAGGACCTGCGTGTTATGGTCGAGGTGGTACAGAGCCAACCAACTCGGATGCTAATTTAGTTCTAGGGAGACTCGGTGTGAATCTATTAGACGGCACGATGCAATTAGATAAAGCTGCAGCAATACAGGCTGTTCAGAAAATTGCAGATGCATTCGATCATTCTACTGAAGAAGCGGCAAGTGCCATTATAGAAGTTGCAAATGCCAATATGAGTGATGCAGTTCGATTAATATCCGTTCGTCGAGGTTATGATCCGCGTGATTTTGCTCTTGTAGCCTTTGGAGGTGCAGGACCATTACACGGTGCATATCTAGCAAAAGATTTGAACATCCCAAAAGTCATTATCCCTACTCATCCAGGAGTAGCAGCTGCAATGGGATGTTTACTTGTAGATGTTCGACATGATATTTCTAAAACCTATGTGAAAAAGGTTAATGATGTATCTGAAGATGAGCTGACAAGGCAATTTGAAGAACTACGGAAAGAGGCTAAAGTGCTTTTAGAAGAGGAAGGGATTTCAGATGATACATCTACATTGATGAATTATATGGATCTTCGTTATAAGGGGCAGTGGCGTTCTTTAGCCGTTGTAGTACCAGATCAAATGATGTCGATGGAAGAGATATTAGAAGCATTCCATCGGGAACATGAGCGAGAATTTGCTTTTTCTGATAAGGAACAAACTGTAGAAATATATGGATTACGTGTGACGGCTATTGGAACAGTACCTAAGCCAGATTTCCCGCAATATGTACCTGAAGGCTCGATTGAAGATGCATATAAAGAAACACGTCCGGTTTATTTTGATGGTAAATATGTTGACACGAAAGTTTATAATCGCGACAAGATTCCGGTTCATACACAATTAATTGGACCAGCGATTGTAGATCAACTAGATACGACAACAGTTATTCCACCAGGGTTTACAGCTGAGGTAGATGCTTATAAAAATATCATTATTACGGTGAACTAATACATGAAAAGGGGGAAGTAATCTATGAGTACAACTAGGTTAGTGGTAAAGAATAAAATGCAAAATCTAGATCCAGTAACATTTGAAGTGTTAAAAAACGGCTTTGTCAATTTAGTCGATCAAATGGCTGAACAAATGTTA
Source organism: Lysinibacillus sp. NPDC096418 (assembly GCF_044762775.1). Taxonomy (NCBI): domain Bacteria; kingdom Bacillati; phylum Bacillota; class Bacilli; order Caryophanales; family Bacillaceae; genus Lysinibacillus; species Lysinibacillus sp. NPDC096418. The sequence goes on along the minus strand of NZ_JBIWEY010000006.1, from coordinate 130,044 downwards.
CGTACATGTTATTCGTTTGTAATTTATAACCGGGATTTTAGTTGTGCATTATGTGATGCACAGGGAAATACTGTTATGCAAGGAACTCAAGATATCTCAGTTCATGTAGGGACATTGCATTTAACTGCGAAAGCTGTATTAGAGGATTTTGCAGGGGATATAAATCCTGGTGATGTATTTTTAGTAAATGATCCATATCGTGGTGGGACACATTTTAGTGATGTACGGGTTATTCTACCTGTATTCCATGGTGAGCAGCTGATTGCGCTAATGCAAACAAATGGACACTGGGCAGATGTCGGTGGTTCTAACCCTGGATCCTTTGATATTACTGCAAAGGAGCATTATGGGGAAGGATTACGTATTCCACCTGTACGTATTTATAGTAAAGGTCAATATTTAACAGATGTCGTGAATATTATCGTGAAGAATATGCGTATCCCAGAAGAACGTATGGGGGATTTACGTTCACAAATCGAAGCAGCTAAAGTTGGTGAGAAACAACTAAAAGAGATGATTAAGAAGTATGGTATTGATACCGTACTGTCAGCTTTCGATGAAGTACAAAATTACGTAGAACGTTTAATGAGAGCGAAAATAAAGACATTACCAAATGGACAATGGGAAACGGTAGATTACATTGATATGGATCCACAACTAGGCGATGGTCTAATTCCAATTCATGTAAAAATGACCATTACAGAAGATGAGATTTTCTATGATTTAAGTGGTTCTCATCCTGCTATCAGTTGCTTTTTAAATGCTGGATTCGGTTCAGCACTTTCAGGAACATATGCAGGAACAAAGACTTTCTTTCCCGAAATTCCACTGAACTCAGGATTCTATCGAGTCGTGAAAATTCACCTTCCTGAAAACTCTGTTGTGAATGCACCTAGCCCAGTAGCTGTATCGGGCTATTGCTCAGGTTCTTTTGAAAAGATTATGAATGCGTGCTTTGAACTATGGTCGAACATTATGCCTGAACGTGCTATTGCATGTTCATTTAACCTAGAGTACTTACTAATAGGCGGCTACGATAAACGACAAGATAACATCGAGTACTTCATGTGGTATGACTGGATGGCAGGGGGGCATGGTGGTCGTGTTGATCGTGATGGTGCGAATACAACTTCACCAGTGTTTGGCGTTGGATTAAGTGTCCAGCCATGTGAAGGTCAAGAACGTTTGTCACCTGTCATTACAACAAAGCATGAAATTATTACAGACTCAGCAGGGCCAGGGAAATATCGTGGTGGCTGCGGAGTTGAAAAGGGAGGAGTTTTAACAGACGTAAACCAAACTGTCATGTCTTATTGCTGTGATCGTTCACGCTCAATTACATGGGGAATTATGGGCGGCTTACCTTCTATTGCTCAAGGAGCTATTTTAAATCCAAATCAAGAGAATGAGGAGTTTTTGGGCACGATTTTCTCAAATGTAGAAGTGAATAAAGGTGACTCCTTTACACGTCCTTCTGCAGGAGGAGGAGGGTTAGGTGACCCATTAGAGCGGGATGTAAATGCTGTTTTAGAAGACGTAATTGATGAGTATGTTTCGATTGAACGTGCGAAGCTCGATTATGGAGTAGTGATTTATGAAGTTGATCGTGATATTGATGCATTTGAAATTGATCATGATGCAACTGCAATAGAACGTGATACTATTCGTAAACATCGTCATCAGTGGTTAGAAACAGATCCAATGGAAGTGGAGAAGCTGTACAATACAGGAGAAATTAATCAAATGGATGTTGTGCGTCGTTATGGTGTTATCATGGATTACAAAACAAATAAGGCCTTGCCAATTTCAACAAAGCAATATCGAGAAGCTATGAAAAAACGTTCATTAGCATACTGGAATCACTGATAAATAACCAAGAGTAATTCAAATTTGAATTACTCTTGGTTATTTAGTTTAGGCAAAACGACTGAGCTTGAAAAGCGATAAATCCTGCTTGCTTTCTCCGTGTAAGGCTAAATCGGCTAACACTTCGCCAACAGCACTACTAAATTTGAAACCATGACCTGAAAAGCCTGCCGCCACAAGTATATTGTGATGTCCTGGCAAAAAATCAATAATGAAATCTTCATCAGGGGTCATCGAATATTTGCAAGTTTTCCCGAATTTCAAGTCACCGTGATTAGGCATAAATTGAGTAATAAAGTTTTGTAAGTCGATCGCATCTTGTTCATCAAATGGACGAAGCGGTTCGTTCGGATTCACTATATCACCACCGTCATGTCGCCCGATTTTTAATCCCGCACCGTCAATGCTTGGAAATCCGTAATAAGAGCTTCCCTCTAATTCAAAGCAATAAGCAGGAAATTGTTGTTCTGCATAAAGGCTTTCATCTGCTTCAAACCATGCGAAAGTTTTGCGCATTGGTGTGACGGGAATGGATACGTCCATCGTTTGTAAAAGCTCTGTTGCCCAAGCACCTGCAGTGACGATTAGCTGTTTTGCCTCATACTGACCTTTGGTTGTCTGCACTCGCACAATATTGCCAGCTTCAATCGACTGTACTTTTTCATTAGTATGTAGTGTTGCGCCTGCTGAAAGGGCTAGCTGTTTATAGGCGGCAACGCAAGCCTCCACTCGTAACACCCCAGCAGTTGGCTCGAAGCAAGTTAAGAAGTTATCTGGCAAGGATAAGCCCGGCCACTTCTCCTTCGCTTCTGTAGCCGTATACTGTTCAATCGGTAAGTCGTAAAGCTTGGCACTTGATACAACGTTTTTAATAAAAGAATGAGTTGCCTCTCCGACATTGATCACGCCAGTTTGTAAAAATAATTGTTCATTCGTTTGTACTTCAAGTTCCTTCCAAAGCTCACCCGCTCTTTTGACAAAAGGTACATAGCTAGCACCTTCACCATACGCAAAACGAATAATACGCGTCTCCCCGTGATGGCTACCTTCCTCATGTGGAGGATTAAAAGAATCAATCATTAGCACATTTTTTCCGGTTTTCGCTAAGAAATAACCAGTTGCCATCCCCATTGAGCCTGCACCGATAATAATTACATCATAAGTCATAGTAATCCCTACTTTTTAAGTACAGTGTAGCAAAAACGAGAATGTTAAAACAGAACTTTCTAAAAATTATCATTTTAATAGTTTTATATTCGTTACTCTATGAATTCTTTAAAAGTAGTTAATGTAGAAGGTGTATGTTGTTCATTTTTTCTCGTGCATAGATAAATCGGGCGTTGAATATCAATATTTTTTACAAAAACGCGTGCTACCTGTTTACGATGGATAAATTCAGAAACTGCAATAGACGGTGCTAGCATAGCCCCATATCCTGCGGCAATAGCATGAATAGATTCGTTGATGCCATTTAATTGCAAGCCTATTTTAGGTGGGATTGTTTTATGGATTTTACATAAGGAGATTAATAATTCTTTCGTTGAGCTACCATCCTCACGCAAGATAAACGGTTCATTCATTAATTCCTGGAGTAAAACTTCTTGCTCTGCAAGTTTATGCCCGTAAGGCACGATAAACCAATAATCTAAATTCATAAGAAATGTGTAATCAATATCAGGGTGATGTCCATCTTCTTTGACGATAAAGCCTAAATCAGCCTTGTAGTGTAGTAGCTGTTCAATAACTTGTTTTGAGTTTTCTGTTTTCAAATGAATGTTAGTAGTTGGATAGGCTTGTTTATATTTCGCCATCCAATTAGGCAATAGAAAATGAGCTGGTACATGGGTAGCTGCGATATGTAATTCTTCGATACCTGTAAATTTCAGTTGTTCAACCTTGTTTTCAATATCCATCTCTAAATCAAAAAGGCGTTGTGCCTGTTTAAATAAAAATTCCCCATTGCTTGTAAGAGATATGCCTCTACCTTTCGATTCGACGAGGGTTAAACCGAGTTCTTTTTCTAAATTTCGAATTTGTATCGTGACGGCTGGTTGACTAATCATTAGTGTTTGAGCAGCTTTTGAAACACTTTGTAATTCAGCTACTTTCGTAAATAAGCGAAGTGCATGTAAATTCATCTTATACCTCTTTGTATAAATTTAATTAATATATTTATATAAATTATATATTAGATTTATTAATTTTCGCTAGGTATCCTTTTATTAACGAAAAAATAGTAGGGGGTACAGTTATGAATCGTCAACAGGCTGGCATATTGTTTGGTGGAGTATTATTACTGGTTGTCGCGATGGGCATCAGTCGTTTTGCATTTACACCAATTCTCCCATTTATGCGTCATGATGTAGGCTTTTCTTTTGAAGTGGCTGGATTTTTAGCATCTAGTAACTATATTGGTTATTTTATAGGAGCGCTATGGGCAGGGTTTGTGTATCGAAAGAGAAAAGCCTTCTTACTTATAAGTGTTGTGATCAATGTCCTTTCGGTTGTATTGATGGGTCTTATCGAACTATATAGTATCTGGCTTGCGCTTCGTCTTATTGCAGGTATAACAGGTGGGCTAATTTTTGTTTTAACATCAAGTATTATTATGGATTATTTAGCAAAACAGACATTAACACGCTGGTCTGGCTATTTATTTAGTGGAATTGGTCTTGGCATTGCGATTTCAGGACTTTTTGTACCTTATATGGAGGCCCATTTTGCATGGCAGGGGGCGTGGATTGGATTAGGTATTTTATCAGCGTTATTTTTAGTAAGTACGATAATTTTATGGAGAGATTTACAAGTTCAAGATGGCATGAAAGCGATGAAAACTTCTGAAACGAAGTTGACGCAAGGTTTTATGCCATGGCTTATTGCAGCATATGGTTTTGAAGGGCTAGGCTATATTATCACTGGCACATTTTTAGTAGACATTATACATAATATCCCTTCGCTTCAAGCTTATTCATCGTATAGCTGGGTAATTGTTGGCGTGGCGGCAATTCCTTCTGCACCCGTTTGGACTTTATTAATGGAAAAATTTTCAGCTATCAAAATATTGTTTGTGGCGTACATACTACAAGTTTTCGGTATTTTGTTACCGGTATTTTCTCAGACGGTATGGAGCGTATTATTGTCTTCATTTTTATTTGGCTTAACGTTTGTTGGTATCGTTACGTTAACGACTTCTTATGCTCGTCAACAGTTTCCGACACAAAGTGGCTCTGTTGTTTCAATCTTAACAACGTTTTATGCATTTGGACAAATCGTGGGTCCAATTATCGCGGGCAAATTGGTCGGTGTCTATAGTAGTTATAAAGCAGCACTTATTTTTGCAGGGGCAATTGTATTTTTTGCACTTGTGATTATGATGGTTGGTAGATGGAGAACAGCGAGGCGACAAGCCGAACTAGAGAATATGACAGTAGTTAGTGCACAAACAACACCATAGTTTTGGTGAGGGGCTTAAAATGGACCACATATTTCCATGGACAACTGTATTAACAGTTGTCTTTTTTATGTGCTGGGAATTGTACTTGTTAGAGAATAAAATTCAATTATGGGAAATTTTTACGATATTAAAAGTGACGTATGTTTCATTGCCTACTGATGGCACAAATATGTCGGAATTAATAATCTCGTAAAACAATGGCTGAAAAGGAGAGTCGATTATATGAAAGTTCAAGCAAGCACAAACAAATATGCAAGGCCTATCAAGAAAAACAACATGAAAAGCCTGTCCCCCGATTTGTTTTTAGATGAAGAGAAAAAGAAAAGAGGGAAAGCTAAATTTGAAATTAGAAATGAAAATGGCTATATCCGTCATTATATTATTAAGGCAAATGGCGAAAAAATACTTGTGAAAGAAGTGAAGCAACAACAAGAACTGTCTTGTGAAACAGGAAGGGGAGAATTTTCGGATTCCCTTGATAAAAAATTAATAGAGCAGCTTACTTCTAAACTACCACCGAATCAGCGAAATAAAGAGTCTGATGAAAAAATTATTGGACAAAGAGAAACTCGCATAAATAAATATAAAGCGGGGATTTGATTTATTTTGAGATAGCATGGAGGGGTCTAATAGGTTCTGAATTAGCTAAGCTGAAACTGTAAAGAAAACAGATTGTATGACTAGTAAGCACTATACAACTAAAAGGGAATGTAAATGTGCTTTTGTGCTTCTGTATTTCATTGTGAATATAACCAATGCTTTGTTGATGAATTTATTATTAGATAGATTTGTATGTTTGCAGATATGAAGAATAAGGTAAGTGTATAGTATGCAAACACAATAATCATTGGAGGGGACACCATGCAAGATTTACTGTTAATTTTATTGTTACAGCTTTTATATGTTCCTTTACTAACATTACGTACAATCTTTTTAGTAAAAAACATCACAACTTTAGCTGCTATCATTGGCGTCTTAGAAATGAGTATTTATGTATTTGGTTTATCACTAGTTTTTAATGGAGACCAAAGTATTTTAGCGATGATTATTTACGCAGTTGGTTTTGGAATAGGAATATTTGCGGGTACAGCTATTGAAAAGAAATTAGCAATAGGCTATGTCTATACAACCGTTAATACAAAATTAAAAAATGAAGAGATGGTCAATTTTCTCCGTTTAGAAGGATTTGCTGTCACGACTTATGTTGGAGAAGGGCGCGATAGTAATCGTTATAAATATGAAATATTGACAAAACGTAATCGTGAAGCAGAGCTATTTCATCTAATTGAAAAGTTTGAACCTAACGCATTTATTATTTCATATGAACCAAAATCGTTTAAAGGTGGATTTTTATTGAATCGCATTCGTTCAAAAGCAGAAAAGTAGGTTGACGATAATTATGATCTATGAAGTTTTCTAAGTATAGTAGAGGGCAAATAATATGCTGTATATAGGTGCTTTTTTTCATGTTAGTACGACAAAATGGCAGCATCCTATTCAATTGAATAGGATGCTGCCATTTTTATTTTGTTTAGGATACTCTAAATTCTCGGACTCGCAAGTAGCTGTCGGATGTGAACTAGCGCTTTAGCGTATTTGTTCATTATTGAAAATTAGCTGGTACGTGGATACTTTGTGATGAAAAGTCTAGAAGATTTCCACTATGATCTTTTATTCCATTCGTTGCTGATTTTTGAATCATCACATTACTACCAGCTCTCAAAATCCCATTTTGTGTAATGATAACTTGCGCCGTTTTTGAATCTGGTAAGATGTGTGTTGCAGTTGTAGCAGTAACACCATTGATAATTACATTAAAATCGGTTGGAGCAACATTTAAAACATCTTCTGAAAAGACAAGCGTAATCATTGAGGTACTTGTTACATAGGCAGATGCAACTTTTGGTGCTAGGTTGTCTTTTAAGTTTATCGTTGTTTTATGTTCTGGCATCATTTCTGTTGAATTCGTTGCCTTTAAGCCTTTAATCGTAATATTACGTTCACCTGAAAAATTATTTGTATCTTTTCTAAGTGTCAGTTTTATACTATTTAAATTTGTTGCCTCGATAACAGCACTTTCTACTTGTGCACCGTCAATTACATAGTTCTCAATATTTTTTGCGAGGGCCGGGTCAACTGGATGATTAAATTGCAAATAAACAACATTATTATCTAACAACATATCATTAGTAGCTGTACGAATACCTACTAATGCTAACTTATTTAAATTTACGTTTAAGTCACCTGTACGGGTAAATTTCAAGTTCGCTAATTGCTTCAAGTTCACGCCATAAGTACTCGAAACGCCTGTAAATGTCAGTGTACCATCAAAGTTAGCACCTTTTATATCGAATTGATTTAATAAAGAAGATAGCTTTATACGAACCTTTGTCGGTGCATCCTTCACAGCTAACACTTCACTTGCGGATACATGTCCAGTATTATATAAAATATTTTGATGGATATAACTACCAGTAAATGATGCATTAGGATAACCGCTCAATTTCATTGCTTTATCAAATGTTAATTGTAAATACTCTATATTTTGATCAGTTACTACTTCAGAACTTACGAGAGTGGGTGGGTTCTCGTCTTTCGTGAAATTGTAAATAGTAGAGAAAGTTGCTATTTCTCCTGATAGGTCTGTGACAACACGTTGGCTTGCTGTTGCGATTGTTGTTACACCTAATAGTGGAACATTCTCATGCACTGTTACATTAAATAAACGGCCATTTGTTGAATCTTTTTCGACTTTCGTCACCGCTAGAGGTGTAGAACCAAGTGTTACGGCTAAATCCATTGGTGTAATAGCTAGTAATTCCTCAGAGAATAGTAGTTGGAATGTATTTGGACCTGTTTGATGGACACTTGCTAATGTAGGAGCAATGCCGTCTTTATCGCCTTTTTTCACGGTTACGGTCGCTGGGTTTGGTGAGATTAAATTGCCTGCCACATCACGTGCTGCGATAAATGTTAATTGTATCTCAGCTCCCGGTGACAATGGTTGTCCATTTGCTGTAGCACCAGATAAATCAAGTGTCGCTTCTGTTGCATGGGCAGCCAATGCGCCTTTAATGCCAACAACTTTCGCACCATTCGGTAAAGTCGCTTGGATTTGTTCATTCGCAAAGGCTAACATTGGTTCGGAAAATTGAACAGTGAAAGCTGATGCATTGCCTTGTTTTGTACCAATAATGAACGGTGCAGTTGTATCTTCTCCGACTACCAATGTGCTGTCTAATTTATTTACATAGACACCCTGCACTGTTTTTACATTTTGTAAGACGTAACGATGTGTGCCTTTTAACGATTCTTTAAAAGTAAACGTAATCGCTTTTTTATCTTCGCTTAGTTCTGTTTTGAAAACAGCAAGTGCCTTTAAAGTATCAAGATTAGAGAACGTAAACACATTGTCAGCTACTGTTCCATCCGCTTTAAGCACCGATGCTGGGTCAATCGCTTGGTTAAATGCTACCTTTACCTGTGTACCATTTACCGCATCAATGGATTTTACTTTTAGTTCCGCTACCACATATGTCACGACAGCTGAATACGGCTTTTCATTAATGATAAAATCCACTTTCGTTTCTTCATTTTCTGGTAATGGCGTCGGTAACGTCACTGTATGCTGTGTTCCATCTGTTAATGTAACTTGGAGTGTTGTTGCATTTGTGACAGCGACTGTTTGAATAAGTAAAGGTACTTCTGGTTGGATTGGTGGAACTGTTTCTGGCTCTGGAATTGGCTCTTTCCCAACTTCATCAATATTTGTCATTGTACGATGTAAAAATGATGCGAATTGTCCGCGTGTTAATGTATTTTTTGGATTGAAATTTTTTACATTTGTGATTTTTGCGTATTCTAATGCAATAATCGCTTCACGGTTTTCATCAGCAGATGCCTTATGTAAATCTGTCATCGCAGTTTCGAATTTTTCTTCTCTATATTTCTCTATTAAATCGACATTATAAACCGTTTTAATTGCACGAACTAGTACAACAGCCATTTGTTCACGTGACATATTATTTGCTTGAATTAATTTATTGTTAGACCCTTTAAATACACCCTCGTCCTTCACAAGTGCGGCATATTGTAATAATTCCTTATCTTTTGAAGTCGTTGGCAAGTCCGTAAAACGGGCTTTCTTATCAAAATCTTCTGGAATACTGAAGTTTTCAGCTACAAGCCATTTACCTAAAAATTTCGTTACACTACCACGTGTCACGACAGCATCTGGTTTAAACGTGCCATCTGTGTAGCCGCCTACGATTTTTAACTCCGCTAATGCTAGAATTGCTTCTTTATGGTCATTTTTATTAATATCTGAAAAGCTTGCAGCATTTGCTACAGGTACTACTGCTGAAGCTATTAATGCCGCTGATGCTGCACCTACAACCCATTTACTATGTCTATTATTCAAGTTAAATTCCCCCTCTAAAGGTAGTCTAGTTCCTATTATAAAAGAAAACTGTATACTTTTCCAAAAAAATGTCGAAATGTTGAATGGAGGAAAGGGTAGGGAGTCTAAGAGCGGTCTTTTGAATAATATAAATAGTTATTTTTGGTAAAAATATATTTACTTTACAAATATAATCAGTTAGACTGATTATCATGAATGGTGATTAAAAGGAGGGTAGGAATTGAGTAGAATTTTTAAATCATATGGTTTTATGACAGGGAAAGTCGAACAACTCTTTGAACTGGAATTTGCCGAAAAACTAAAGCCATTTAACATTAATGCAAAACAATATGGTGTTCTTATTAAAATTGATGAAAAACCTCATTTATCTCAAAAGGAAGTAGCGGCAGAATTAAAAATTGACAGAACAACAATGGTTAGCTTTATTGACCATTTAGAAGCTTTAAAGTATTTGACTAGAACTAAAAACCCTAAAGATAGAAGATCTTATAGCCTAACGATTACAGTGCAAGGTAAGCAAATATTAGAAAGCTGCTGGGGCTTAATGGAACAGTCTGAAAGAAAAATATTATCTTCTTTAAGTAATGAAGAAGCGGACATGTTAGGTGGAATTTTGATGAAAATCTTGGAAACCAGGAGGATTAATGAATGACTCAACTTGAATATTTTAAAAGTCGAATCGAAGCAACATTTAGCCCAATGGATTATATGCAAGAAAGTAAGCAAAACAAAGATGAGTATGTATTACTGGATGTTAGAAATGGACCTCCTACTTTAAAAAAAGAAAAGATTCAAGGAGCGATAGAGATTCCACTATTGGCGTTAGAAAATCGTTTGTCAGAATTGCCTAAGGAAAAGGTAATCGTTTTATATTGCTGGGATGTATGGTGTAGCACAGCTGCAAAAGCGGCTTTAATCCTTTTAGAAAAAGGATTTAAAGTGAAAGAATTAAGTGGTGGAATTGCCGCTTGGAAGACTATGAATTTCCCAGTAACTCCTGTAAGGCATTCAGATTCATCAATTGAAGAATGTGGATGTTAAATATGTAAAGCTTAAGAGGATTGATCAAAATAAAGACTTTTATAAAACGCCGTCCAATTGTTTGGACGGTTTTATGCATTTATAAGATAAGAAGTATGAGTAACTTAATCATGGTTCATCACCATAACTAGCAGTTGATTTCCGTTACGGCAGCGTGTTTTCCTGGGGCGTCCGATAAGCCGATTCACTCGCTCCAGGTTCTTATCTGTGACGCTGATGAGGGCACTGAAAAACTCTAAATTAGATTAATTTTATGGTATTTTTTAGATAAGTATTATTCTACTATGCAAGGATTTTGCGCGGCGGCGTGAGACTCCTGCAGGAACAGCATGAGACGTAAGACGCAATAAACCGCGCGTAGCGAGGGTTGCGGCTTACGCTATGCCTGCGGAAAGGGAACGCCAGAGTGTAAAATTCCTAGTTCCAATTTTAATTAGAGAATTTATTTAAAAAAACACTTTTTCAGTGCCCTAAAGCTGATGCCCAAAGAGTCACGCTGGCCCCACTCCAATCAATAAACGCATTATTTAATATGTCCATTCCACCTTTTGGTAAATAACCCTAATCGTTTTAAATACAGAAAAATATATCATTTTGAAACCTTTTAGATGTGCTAAAGACTCTAAGTAGTGAAAGGAGGGGAAACGGAATGGGACATGATGTACAGATAGTGAAACGAGCCATTACGGGAGACAAAGAAGCTTTTGAGCAATTGCTCTATTTAGAGGAGGAGAAGTTGTATTATGCTGCACTCTCTTATGTAGGCAATAAAGAGGACGCACTCGATGCTATACAAGAAACAGCATGTAAAGCCTACCTAACAGTTAAACAGCTAAAGAAACCTGAATTCTTTTCGACATGGCTATTTCGAATCCTAATTCACGAATGTTATCGCTTGCTGAAAAAAGGGCAAAGAATAGTTCCTTTTGAGGAAGACGAACTGTTAAAACGTTTGAATCAACAACCCTATAAAATTGACACTCCAATTGATTTAACAGAGGCATTGCAACAGCTAGATCACTCGTATCAAACAGCGCTAATTTTGTACTATTATCGTGATTTACCTATTAAACAAATTGCTGAAGTGATGGAAAAGCCAGTTGGAACGATAAAAACATATTTACACCGTGGGAAAAAACAATTAAAGCGAGAGTTAGAGAGGAGTGCAACGTTTAATGAAAAAATCATTTAATACAAACGAAATCCGCACAGAATTCCCTAGAGGTGAGGTCCGGGCAGCAATTTCTCAAGGGATTCAACAAGCAGAACAGCAAGGCGATTTGCAGAATACGCCGTTGCAAGTAAAAAGAAGAAAACGTAAACCGCTTTTATATATAGCTAGTACTGCAGCAGCATGTGGTTTAATAATCGGTTCTGCATTCGTATCCCCAACATTGGCGAGTAGTTTATCGCAGCTGCCGATTATCGGTTCAGTATTTAGTGACTCCGGCTTATTAGGGCTAAAACAGGCTAGTGATCAGGGGCTAACGAGTGCAGTTGGAGAAACACAAACGAATAATGAAATTTCTGTAACTATTAATGAAGTGTTATATGATTCCACAAATATTACAGTTGGATTTACAATTGAATCGCAAGAAGAGCTGAGCGAAGAATATTTTAGAGGATTTATAGATTTTACAATTAATGGTAATTCACCTGTAACGGGTTCGGGTAGTTATGGTGAAAAGATTATTAGCCCAACTGCTCGTACAGGCATAGCAACTTTTGGTGTAACAGATGATATGCCAGAAACTTTTGAACTAGGCTTAGTTTTAGAAAGCGTGGAAGGGGAGAAATGGAACTTCTCGACACCTATTAAAAAGATTACTGACATTGTTCGCGTGCCCGTGGATCATCAACAGCAAGTAGATGGTGTTAAACTCGACGTTTCAGAATTATCGCTAAGTCCTTCAGGTGTGGGCATTTCATTTGTGGCATCAGAAAAAGGTAGTATGCCTGAGATGATGCGCGCCTCATATGTAGAGTTCCGTATAACAGATGAGTATGGCCGTGAAATAACTTCCCATTCCGGTGGATTAAGAGGTCAATTATATGATGATGTGTGGGTATTCAGTGGAAAGAAAAGTTTTGATCCGATTACAAAGGACATCAAAGAGTTGACGATCACACCATTCTTATCTCTACCAACCGGAGGATCTGGTGTTGCTATAGATGAGAATGGAAACGAAACAATCATTCATGAAAATAGATCGTCGTTGAAAGAAGTAGAATTCAAACCATTTACAGTGAACATTAATTAAAGAAAATCTTGAACAACCCTGAATTAGGAGCACTCATGTAAGAGAGTCTCTTATTCGGGGTTATTTTTTTATTCGTTCTGATTAGTTTTACATATAAGTTAAGATACTTGTTTCCAATACATATTTAGCAAGGCATCTAATTCTTGACTACACATAACGACCTTTGGATGTGTAAATCCGAGATCTTTGGCTTTTTTATACATGACTTTTCTTTTATATTCAATGGCAAGTTTTAAAATTTTTATATTCAATATACGTTTCACAAAATATCTCCTAACATTCAATTTAATTTATATTATGTCCTGTAATTTAGTTTATAACCATACTATTATTGTATAATACTTGAAATAAAAAATGTAAAATTTTGAATCAAATAAAAAATTGTAATTAAATTGTAATATATAGGGTCGAACGAGTGGGAATTTATTAGCTTATTTTTATTTATGAGAGAAATAAAAAGATTGTACGTTGTATAGAGTGTAGAGGCCTTTACGAGAAACGGTAAGAAGGGGAACTGGTGCCATGAAATCGAATGAACGAAATTTTATAAAGCGATTAAAGAGACAAGAAGAGGATGCACTCGAATATGTCGTTGATCATTATTTACCACTTGTGAAAGGTGTTGTTTATAAAGTATTGACGCCACTGCAACAAGAAAATTTATTGGAAGAATGTATGAATGACGTATTTTTAAGTGTTTGGGACAATATCGATCAATTTAAAGGCGATGCCATTGATTTTAGAAAATGGATTTGTGCCATTGCAAAATTTAAGGCGATTGATTATTACAGAAAGGCAGGAAAGAGCATGGAGATTTCTTCAGAACATACTGACTTGCTCATTGAAGACTCTGCGGAAGAAGCGCTAATTCGAATCGAAAATCATGAAGAGTTATTACAATTGATAAATGGACTCGAAGCAATGGATCGTGAAATATTCTTGATGAAATTTTTCTTAGGTGTGAAAACAGAAGAAATTGCCTCGCGATTTGGCGTAACACGCACGGCCATCGATAATCGCATTTACCGAGGAAAAAAGAAACTTCAGCAGCAAGCCATAGATATGAAGTTAGGAGGTAGCCTTGTATGAAAGAAATTTACAAGTTATTAAATGATGTGCAATTGGATGAAAAAGAATTTGTTGAACTTGAGGCTAGTGAGTTCGAAAAAGCACAAATGAAAAATCAATTGAAGCAAAGAATGTTGAAAAAGAAAAAACGAGGAAGCTGGTGGCAACAAATCGCTATTGCTTCTCTATTTATAGGGTTATCGGGTACTATATTAGGTTTTACTTTCCCAGCACAGGCAGGAAGTATCCCAATAGTAAGAGATATTTTTAAGTTTATAGATGGGGATCGGGCTGCTCTTTATGAAAATTATAAAGAATTTTCGACTGCGATTGGATTAACTGATAAGAGTAAAGGGATTGAAATTACTCTAAATGATGCCATTTATGACGGTGAAACGATAACTGTTACTTTGGATATTAAAAGCGAAAAAACCTTAGGAAATCAACCGAAATTTCGTCATAGTGCTTCTTTTAACGATGTTAACGGGGGGACGTTTGGTTTAGACATAAAAAAAGTGGATGATTTCAATTATGTAGGGATATTGACGGCAGGAAGTTTTAGTCAAGCTTCAAAGGATATGGCTAATTTTATATGGAAAGTAGATAAAATATTTATCGAAGAAACAAATACAGTCATTAATGGTAACTGGCGTTTTGCTTTTTCTATTGATGCGACAGAGCAACATACACAAGTAGTCGATCAATCTACAGAGCAAGATGGGGTCAAGGTGACAGTTAAGCAAATCACGAAAACACCAATGTCGGCCATCGTTTACCTAAAAGAGCAACTCGATCAACAGGTCTCAGAATACTGGAATTCTATAAGTCTTGAGTATTCAATGATGGATGATGTAGGGAATGTCTATGAAGGTGAGGGCATGGGTGGTTATGGTGAACTAGATGACCCAGGGGTTATGAATACGGGGAAAACGTTTGAGAAAATAGATGAACGTGCAACAAAGTTAACAATAGTTCCACAGCTAACCATGCTAAAAGCTTCTGCGAATCCAAATGAGCAAACTGATAGCGTCAATGCACTTGGTGAATCTGTAGTAACTAATACTGCAACAACAGTTATGGACCATAAGGAAATAACGCTTGAACCGATTGTCATTGAGTTAGAGAAGTAAAAGTCATGAAGTGAGGATACGAATAGTGGAGTTTTTGTAAAATAAAAATGGATGTTGGAAAAACTACTTAATTATATATTCTTCATCAATTATTAGTTGTGAATCAAATTGATGCCCCTCGTTATTCAATTACTTATATAGCGAGGGGCATTTGTTCTTATTCTACAATTAATATGCGAGGGGAAGTTTTTGCAATAACTCTTGTTGCTACCCAACAGCCAATGCAAGAAGCGACGATACTTAAGCAAGCTATGGCAATACTCATTGGCCAGTTCACGACAAGCGGTAACTCAATTAATCCATATTCTAATAAGATGACCTTTAGGGAAAAAGGAATTAGTTTTATGCCAACAAAAATGCCGATTATTGAGCCAAGTGTTGAAAGTATACATATTCCCGAAGTAATGGACCATCTAATATTTGCTGAAGTCATACCAATAGATTTATAAATCCCGTAGGTACTGCTTTCTTTTCGAACATTGATACGAGAAACACTAAAAATAATTATACATGTAACGGTTAAGAATAAAATGCCCATGACAGAAAGTGGGATGATAAATACTGTAATAACCACTTTGAACATAGAGTCTAATAATGTTTGCTGCGTTTCAGCGGTTATAGAGTCCTTGAATTTTTCTTTTAACTCAGTTACTACTTGGTCTGCTTGCGTCTCACTGTGTAAGTTAATCAAACTGATTTTAGATGCTGAGTAGTCGGAATGATGAACCTTTACAACTTCAGCTGTGATTCGCGCAGAGGTAGACTTATTCGCGATAGCTTGATATATGCCAGTAATGAGAAGGCTATGTTGTTTTCCTTCTATATAGACGTCGATCACATCGCCTAAGCTTTTGTTTAATGCGCTTGCAACATTCACACCAATGGCAATTTCATTTCTAAGGGAAGGGTTACGACCCATAATATTTTCGTAGCCTACATCATCGAAGCTTCCTTCTACAATATCAATATTGATATGCAACGGTTGCTGTGCTTTGTTTGGAAGGATTCCAGTAATTACATCTAGCCAAGCGTAATTTTTAATTCTACTATCAGAAAGCAATTGCTGTTCAAAGCGCTCTTTTGAAAATGTAGCATCATTATCAACAGTTACTGCGATATGAGATGAATCATAGCCCCATGAAGGTGCAGTGTCTTTAATAGAAGCAATGCTGTTAAGAAAGACAACACTAAATACTAAAATGCCAGAAGTGATTGTAGTCAGTATAATAATAAGAATTGAACTCTTCATATTCTTTGTTATATTTTTCATGCCGAGTTGCAGATGAATTGGTAAATCTACAAAATGTAGAATTCGATTTGATTGATTGAGACGTCTATTCATTTTGCTGTTGGCTAGTTCAGACATACCGTATTTGATGGCCTGAACAGGTTTGATATATCGAGCTTTGTTCGAATAAAAGAAAGCGGTAATGCTGACGATAAAAAATATTAGTAATCCGATAAGTAAATTTGTCGTAACATCTTGAATAATCGTTAAATGATCTCCTGTTTTTAAATAAGACAAAGAGCTTTCAATGATGATGCGAGAGAGGACTTTACTTACTATTAGACCTGGAACTATGGCAACAATCGATAAAAGGCTATATTGCAGTACATATGTTGCAATTATCCCTTTAGATGAAAGACCAAGGGACTTGATTACACCAATGGTTTTGTAATTGGATAAAATCGCATCTGAAATACTTAATCCAATGATAAATAATGAAATAAAAAGCATGGCTATGGCTAATACCACCATGATAAAGCCAATTATTTTATTGATGATGGAATAAAATGAGAAGAGTTGCTCATACTCCATTTTTGATTCAAGATATGGGCTATTTAAATATTGTTCGAAGTTCGTCCAATAGTCTGTACGTTGATGATAGTCTTCATATCGAAGGGCCATCATATATTGATCTGTCCCTGCCATCATGCCTAAATGTGCATTGTAATCCAGTTCGTTCATCCAAATGCGAGCATTTGTTGTAAAGGGTCCGCCGTAAGGTAAATCTACGACAATTGCGGCAACGCTTAGTTTAAAACTATTTTCGCCAGTCTGGAATTCCACGAAGTCACCAATAGTTATACCAGAAGTAGCAGCCATAGATGTGGGAATCCATATAGTTCCTTTGTCTGGATAAGGCTGTTTTTTTCCTTCTGCAAGTATTAATTGATCAATAGGAGATGGTGTTTTCGGTGTATTCATCATAAGTAAGTATAGATTTGGTATTTCAATACCATTAAATTTTGGGCCTGATAGGTTTCTAAATGGTATTAGTTCGGAAGCGGTTACGCCATTTTGATTCTGCCACCAGTTGTTTACGATGCGTGGATTATGGATTTCTTCGCCCATTGTCAAAATTTGATGGGCACCATTTGTTTCACGATGTGTTTTCTCAAAAATATTATCAGTATTGGTGATAATGGTAATAGAAGTGGCTAAAAGTAAAGTGGACAACAAAATGAGTATGGCAATAAGTCCATTTTGAATTTTTCTTTTTCTTATATGTGCGAGACAGAGAGTAGTGACTGCATACATAATCTAATCCTTCCTCGAAACATAAGAAAATATGATATTCTCACGCTCTTGCATATTTGTTTCATCGAATTTTTCAAAATCTAAAATACCATCAATCTTTCCATCTTGAATAAGTATGAGGCGATTCGCACGACAGGCTGCTTTTATATCGTGTGTAATCATGACAACGGACTGACCATCTTTATTTAAATTCGTTAAAGTATCTAATACCGCGATTCCTTGGTCATAATTTAAACTTCCCGTTGGTTCATCTGCAAAAATCACTTCTGGATCATTAACTAATGCTCTAGCTATTGCAGCTCTCTGTTGCTGACCTCCTGAAGTTTGGGAAGGGAGCCGATTGCGCTGCTCTTTAAGTGACATTGCTTGAAGAAGAGAATCCGCTTTTTTTAGAACCTGTTTTTTTGCTGTTTTTGCAATATATCCTGGAAGTACGATATTTTCAAGTAAGGTTAGATCGGGCACAAGATTACTACTTTGATAGATGTAACCTATTCTTTTTGAACGAAATAAAGCCAGCTCTTTTTCTGAAAATGTATCCAACCGTTCTCCATGAAAATGGACTTCTCCGGCCGTTATCGAATCCAGTCCACTTAGTAGATAGAGAAGTGTGGATTTGCCAGATCCAGAATTCCCCATAATAACAGTGAAATCACCTTTGTAAATTTCAACATCAATATTTTTTATGGCATGGTAGTGTTCACTACCTGTTGTATAAGTCTTACACAAATTTGTAGCACGAATAAGAACCTCTTTTTCCAATTAAATTCCTCCCTAAATGCTGTATTTTCTTCAGTGTAATGGATACATATTACAAGGTCCTTATCCAAATATTAATAAAGTATTAACAAATAGGGAGTAGTAGCGTAAAGGTTGTTCCTTCATTTTGTTTACTTTTGAATGATATGGAACCATTATGAGCCTCCATAATATGCTTGCAAATGGATAATCCGAGGCCTGCACCTTCATTTTTAATGATTGTTTCATCTGTAGAATGAGAACCTCTAAAATAACGTTCAAAAATAAAAGGCATATCTTGTGGAAGCATACCGTTCCCTGTATCCGACACAATAATTTTTAGTGCTTGCTGTTCAACAGTGATGGAGATGGTTATGGAGTCCCCATAAGATGTATGTTTGAGCGAATTTGTAATAAGATTCGCAATAACTTGTTCTAAGCGATGTTCATCTACTTGGATTAGGACATTCGGAATATCTGTCGGTGCTGTTAATTGAATGCCTGTTGTATGGACGTAATGACTAATCGGATGGAGGATATTTGTCAGTACTTTTTTACTGTATTGTTCTTTTAAGGTGACAGGAATATGGCCAAGTTCTTTTAATGAATGGATCAATAAATCATCGAGGAGTCTCGACATTTTTTCTGTATTAGCTTGCATCACATTTATATAGGCCATTAGGGATTCCATATCAGGACAAATCCCTTCAGCAATCGCATCTAAATAGGCTTTTACTGTTGTCAGAGGAGTTTTAATATCATGTGAAATGCTAGAAACGAGCTTCTTTTGGTTTTGGTCCTGTTCAAGACGTTGCTTGTTAAGATTCATAATTTCGATGCGCATTTGTTCAAATACGGCGTATAAATCACCTATTTCATCGTTTTTCACGAAGTCATTCTTTTGACCATAGTTACCTTTTAAAATTTCTTCTGTACTCTTTTTTAAATTGTTGATAGGTAGTAGCACATCTTTTTTTGATTTATTTACAATGACATAGAAAAGTACTATTAGAATAATCGACAGGAGACTAATAACGAGCATTATTAAATAGTTATTCGAGTTATTTGGCTTTTCTGCTAGTACCATATCTTTACGGAGAGTAAAGATGGCGTTACCTATTTGATTCTGTGTTGTTTCTTCTATAATAGGGAACGCGATTTTATACACTTCCGGTTCCGCTTTTGAAGCTGATAAATCATAATGAAGATCATTTTTAATATGAATATACGAAGGACTATCGATATTTGTAGATTTAAAGATTACTCTACCGTCTAATTGAACAACTAATATACCTATTTTTTTGTCATTGCTCATTGTCTGAAGGGAATTTTGTAGATAGAAGTCCTGTTCCAAATTTTTATAGTGTTGCTCTATGTACAATTGCAAGTCGTTTACTTGTAGTCGAGTTTGATTGATAGCGTACGGATTTCTAGAGTCAGAATCGCTATCCAAACTATTAAAGAATATATAACTGACACATCCAAGCAGCAGTAATAAACAGACGATAGCTGCCAACAACCATTTTCTTAGCCAGTCTTTCACATACATAGCGTTCTCCTATTAGTCGTTTTTTGTATTAAATTTATAGCCAATTCCCCAAACAGTTTGTATATAGACAGGGGTAGATGGATTTTTTTCTATTTTTTCACGCAGCCTTCTAATGTAAACTGTTATCGTATTTTCATCCCCGAATGAAGTATATCCCCAAACAGCATCCAGTAACTGACTTTTTGAAAAGACTTGATTTCGATTTTGGATTAAAAAATATAATAATTCGAATTCCTTAGCTGATAATTGAATTTGCTTTTGGTCACGCGTAAACGTATGTTCTATTTTATTTATCTCCATATTTTCAACCTGAATTACATCTTTATTGTTAACTTGATCCTGTAATAATCTATCTTGTTTACGTAAATGTGCATTTATTCTTGCTACAAGTTCGCTTAAAGAGAATGGTTTTGTCATATAATCATCCGCACCGAATCCTAATCCAAGTACTTTATCAGTATCACTGCCACGTGCACTTAATATAAGAATCGCCACATTGCTATTCTCGCGAATTTGGCGACACAGCTCGATGCCATCACAATCTGGGAGCGTCAAATCGAGGATAATAAAATCTGGATTGCTTTTCTCGATAGTATAAATGGCTTCCTTGCCAGTTTCGGCAATCATCACCTCAAAATTATGTACTTTTAAATAATCTCTTACGATAAAAGCAATATCCTTTTCATCTTCAATAATTAAAACCTTCTTCTTATACAAATATTCTGCCTCCTATTAGAAAATACTGGTATGAATAGTATAGAATAATTTGAATGTTGATGCTCTAATTTACTTTGTTAAAAAGTGAAATTGTAAGCTAATAAAATGTATGAGATTTGAAATTTAAATTATTTGATAGTTTTTTTTGCAGCAGGAACTTTGGAGAATGCAGCAGAAGTTAGTAAGTGTTATTCCAATGAAGATTGTAGGTATCATCATAATGAATAATTATTGGTACTACGTAATAAAAGTGTACCGAAGCTTTGTTATTTCGAACCTTTTATGTAGTATAACGATTCTCTTAAATCAATAAAATCTAATTATGGAGGAGGAGAAATTTATGGAAATTGCAAAGGGAGTAGAAATGCTTCAGCTTGATTTTTATGGGAGTAGTATTCATCCAACTCTTTTATGGGATCAAGAAATGGCTGTTTTAATAGACACTGGATATCTTGACCAATTTGAAGATTTACGCTTGGCAATGGAAAAGGTTGGTGTTACATTCGACAAGCTAAAAGTTGTGATTTTGACACATCAGGATATAGATCATATAGGTTGTCTTCCTGAAATAGTACAAGAATGTGGGAGTCATATAAAAATATATGCCCATGATCTAGAAAAGCCTTATATTCAAGGGGAGTTACCTCTTTTGAAAGATGGTCATCTAGAGAATCCGCCAAAGGGAACAGTAAACAATACTTTGAGAGACGGTCAAGAATTATCGTATTGCGGCGGAATTCAAGTCATCCATACGCCAGGACATACATCGGGTCATATAAGCCTATATTTGAAGCAAAGTAAAACATTGATTGCTGGGGATTCGCTATACAGTGTAAATGGAAAAATTAAGGGGATTCATGCCCCGACAGTATTGGATATAGAAGAAGCTCGACGCTCTTTAAAGAAATATCTAAACTTCGACATTGAATCTGTAGTTTGTTACCATGGAGGATTAAGTGAGGGCAATATTAATGATCAAATTCAACAAGTAATCTCATATTAATTTAAATCCTGTTAAATGTAAGAAAGGGTGTGTCCTAAAAGAAAAATAGCATACTTAAAGTACTCTTCGCATACCGTCTTTTCTTTTAGGACAGCTTGTTATTTCTAAATAAATGTATACCTTATTACGCACTCCATCTTTATGATTAAAAATGGGATACAGAATGGTGGATGCTTCAATACTTTCAGATGATAAAAGCTGTGTCCTCTTTAATAATGGATGTCTTCATCAAGAGCATCTACCTTCGTCAATACTAAATTTTGATTAATAACTACTCATTATAAATTCCGTTTGCGCGTAGTAATTAAAATGAAAATACTTATAATGAGTGTGCCATACATAAAAATCCATCCGAATTGCCAATAAAATAATCCTGGGATAGAAAGGATTTCATCTCCCGAAGCCATCATTTCTAACGAAAGATAGACTGGTGGTAACAGCCAGATAAGACCTTTTATTTGTAAAATTGAACTTTTTACAGTGGCAATGGCTAGAGAGAGGAAAAGAATGCTTAGTACCCCCCACCAAGTATTCTGTTTGTTTTTCACCATTTCTCTTGTGAAATTAGCAGACAATGCGATAGCTAGAAAGGAAAGACTAAAGTGAGACAAGAAACCCATCAAAATATGTAATGGTTTCGGCTGTGCACCAAACGCATTAATAACTATGGGGTAAGTGATGGACACACAACTTAGGCACAAACCGATCAGTAAACAAATTGTAAAAAGTGCTAAGCTGTACTTCTTTCGATTTTTGGTATGTAGTAAAGTTATAATCTTTTGGCCTTCGTCTTCTGAGTGGAAAATCGTGATTGTAAACCAGCCCATGATAAAGAATAGCACTATAGATGAAAAGGAGTAGCTATCTAATATTGGGTTAGGTGTAAAAGTATAATTCACTATAAGAAAAATGATAAAAATCGAAAATGGTGGAACATATCTATATGCACGTAAATAATTGATAAATTGATAGCGTAGCAAACTACTCATATTCATACCTCACTTATTTAGAAATGGTTGTAGAAATCTTCTTTTGCAGGGTTTATGGGCTGTAACTCTTTAATGGAAGCATTTTTTTTGAGGAGTTCTAGTAAGATTTTGTCTGTATCCTCTTGTTTTACAATTACTTTGACAGTATTAACTTTTGGATTTAATAGTCTTGTTTGTACATTTTCAAAATAGTTGTGTAGATTTTCTAAAGATGCTTGTGTTGAAATTTCAAAAGAAAGTTTATTTCTATGAATAATGGTATTCAGAACTAAGTTATTTTGATTAACGTGACAATCATTTATGGAAAGAATCTCATCTACAATATTTTCTAGTAACTTAGTTTCATGGCAAGTTAAGATGATACTTAATCCTTTGTCTTTCAATAACGAAAGTGTAGCTTCTAAATCATTTTGTGCCTTAGGGTCTAGTCCAGATAAAGGCTCGTCCAATATTAGAAGATTCACCTCTTCAAGCAACGCCTGAATAATCATGACCTTTTGTTTCATACCCTTCGAAAAATCAGAAATCCTTGTTTTGCGAGAACCTTGCATATTAAAGATGTCGAGTAAGTAGTTTATTCTGGGTTGGAGTTCATTTTTAGGCATACCTCTAATACTTCCCATATGAAACAGATACTCTTCAGGAGTGAACAAAATATTAGAAGGTGTAACTTCTGGTACGTAGCCAATTGTAAAAGGATGGATATGCTTAGAAATTGTCCCGCTGTCGGGGTTAACTAAACCCCCGATGATTTTGAGAAGGGTACTCTTCCCAGAACCATTTTTCCCTACTAGTGCTACAACTTGATGAGCATGTATCGAAAAAGAAATATCCTCTAGGATTATCTTGCCTTTAAACTGTTTTGTGACGTTCTTTATGTCCATTATTGTTTTCATGTATGCCCATCCTTTATTAAGTATTAGACAACTCGAAGGAAGATCGTGCCCCAAAAATACGATAACTTATTTCAAAGTGCAATAATTGGCGATGGATGTATGCAAGTTGTCGATAAAAACAGTATAAAGTAATATGAATTCTTTTTCTCCTTATATATGGTTATTTTTATAATTAGTGGCTATTTACCATAAATTGTGGTTGATTTCCGTTACGTCAGCGTGCTTTCCTGGGGGGCGTCCGAAAAGCCGCTGCTCGCTCCAATGACTTATCAGTGAAGGAGTTCCGCTGCCTCTACTCCAAGTATCAAACACTGTATTTAAAATATCACCCTCAACTTTTGGTGAAGAGCCTAATTAATTGTTAAATAAAAAAAGTCCCGCTAACTATTTTTTAGCAGGACCTTCATATATATAATTAACTAATTACAATGAGCGGTATTTTTTCAGACTAATAATATTTAAAGTAATAAACACGACAGCAAATAATGCTAGTATCGCTAAATCTGTTGAAATATCACTAAACGTATATCCCTTGTACATCACACCATTTAATGCGTCTGATGCGTAATAAATAGGCATGATACGACCGATATTTTGTAGCCACTCGACCATATTATCAAGAGGGAAGATACCTGAAAAGAATACTTGTGGCACGATCACTAGTGGAATAAATTGCATCATTTGAAACTCTGAAGCAGCAAAGCTAGACAACAAGGCTCCCAATGATAAGGATACAAGTGCCAATAAAATATTCGTGAGCAGGACAAGCCAGATGGAGCCTACATGCACAATATCAAGTACATAAATACTAAAAAATACAATAATAATCGTTTGGATTAATGCGAATAATCCATAACCAATCATATAGCCAACGACAATTTCTGATCGCTTGATAGGTGTAGCTAGTAGACGTTCTAAAGTGCCAGATGTCCGTTCTTTTAAGAGTGCAATACCGGTAATTAAAAAGACAAAAAAGAATACGAAATAGCCAATAAGCATCGGACTAAAAATATCAAAAATTACAGTATCTTCGTTACCATATACATACTCGGTTGAAAACTTCATAGTTGACGGGCTTTCAGGTTGTATCGCTTGCGTGAGTTTCATTCGTACAGCTTGAGCTGTGGATGGGCTGTCGTTAAGTAACGTAAGTTCGAATTGGTTTTGCCGGATGTCTAACCAACCATCATAATCCTCTGTTTTTAAATTTTGTTTTGAAAAATCGTCTTTTTCTATGATATGAAAATCTACAGCTCGTAGTTTTTCGATTAATTGCGTATGTCCATTTGACACAACAAGTGTTAAATCTGTCTCATCACTATCGAAAATAAAGTACATTAACGAAAGTATGAGAAGCGGAGCTAAAAACAGTAATGCAAGTGTGCGTTTATCGCGTCTCATTTGCTGAAAAATCCTTGTGACTAGTGCGAAAACTCTCATACTACCTCACCGCCAGCCTTTAAGAATACATCATCAAAGTCTTTTGCATCATAACGTAACTTCAACTCATGAGGTGTACCATATGCGATAATTTGACCATCTCGTAGCATCGCTAATTGATCACAACGTTCGGCCTCATCCATAGCATGAGTTGTCACCAAAATGGTTTTTTGTTCTTCTTCTTTCAGGCGAATGAGTTCCTGCCATATTTCTCTTTTTAGGACAGGATCAATTCCTACTGTAGGCTCATCTAAAATAAGAAGCTTTGGATTTTGAATTAATGCAATAGCCAATGACAATCTTCGTTTCATACCACCAGAGTAATTAAGTACTTTTTCATTTAAATCTTCCGTTAAATGGACGAGATTTGCAGCGTATTGCACGCGGTTCTCTCTTTCCTGTTTGGATAAACCATAAAGTTTTGCGAATAAATTTAGATTTTCTGCTCCAGTTAAATCTGTATACAGAGCATCAGATTGTGCCATATAACCAATGTCCATTAATAGCTGTTTATGTGGCACAGCATAGTTAAATATGTGAATGCACCCTTGGTCGGGCTTTAGCATCCCCATAATCAATTTAATTAATGTAGTTTTCCCGCAACCTGAAGGACCGAGTAAGCCAATGAGCTGACCAGTCGGTATTTCTAATGAAAGTGGTGCAATGACCTGTTTATGTTTAAATCGTTTTTCAACTGCAGATAGAGTAATCGCTTTAGCTTCCACATTACATCTCTCCTTTTCTGAACACTGTGTCTAACATACTAAAATTTTACGTTAGCATAATTGCAAATACAATGAACAAATCAAGAAAAAGGGTAAAGTGAATAGGGGATCTATTTGTCAGTTCATGAAAAGATGGAAAAATGGAGATTTTATCTGTGTGTTGAAATAATCTAAGACCAAGTATTTCTAGAGTTTTAATCGTTAAATACAAGCGTATTGTTTTTCCTCGTTTAAAGAGGATACTTTTGCTTGATTAAATGGTTTGGCGAAAGTGTTTACTAAATTTGGCTATTTAAATTTAACGGTTACAACAGCACAAATAGTATCTAGAATCCAGCACAAATAGTATCTAGAATCCAGCATTTAATAGTAAGAATTATCATTTTAGGATAGGAAGGAGTTGAAGCTATTTTATGTGTCAAAGTTCTAATGGAAGTATTGGAGCGGGAAGTTTTAGTTGCTGCGAGCCTAAAAATTTTGTACAAGATAAAGTATGTAATAATTTCACAGTTGCTGGTGACGATGTAGTAGGTGCGGAAATCCTTTACGCTACAAATTCAAACGAAGTTATTTATGCATCAGGATTTATAAAAAACACTGGTAACTTTCCTATTACCGTACAATTTGTAAAAGGGGCAGACCCTGTCGGAGGCACAGGCGGTACCATCGTCAGACAAACAGTTGTCCCAGTTGGAGGAGCTTTTACTTTCACAATCTCACGTTTTGATACAATTCGTGCATTCGCCACTGGAGCTACACTAGCTCTACCAGCTGCGGGAGAATTTTGTATCACTCCTCGTTATTCAATCGGTTAATAGTTTTTTGATTTATATAGGATAGCAAATCGCTCTTTTGAAAACCAATTATTTGGAGTATGATACTGCTGAATTTCAACGCTAGTATTGAAATAGAAAGGAAAATAAAAGTCGATAGTAATTTTATAATCGCCTTTTTTTATTGCCCATTTTCTCACAAATATTCATCTTTAGTAGAATATGAAATTTTCATGTTTATGTGCCAAATGTATGAAGTGAAAAACGGATAAACCGAAAAGTTTAGTTTTAAATATAAAATACTTTGTAACATCAAAGTGATAGAGCCTGCTCCTCATTTTATTAAAGCGGTCTTACAAAAAATGATTATATAAGTGATGCCGTTCTAGATAATACATAATCTATTTTTCAAAATGGGAACCCAAAAATTCTTAAGTGTGTCATGCTTATTTTAATTTTCTGCTACGTCAGAACAATAAGAAAAATGATTGTCGTTATCGTTTTAGTCTTTTAAATTCCTGCTAATCGAAAGTAATAATTGAACACTTCTATTAACAAGGAAATCTAAAAGTTTTTTGAGAATAAGTAGTAAGACTGTTCGTTGTACTTTATGAAAAAGCTTTTTCAATCACATAAGGAGCGAAGTAAATGAAAAGTTCATCGGCAAACTTTATCATGAGATTAAAAAAACAAAAAGAAGATGCACTCGAGTATATTATTGATGCCTACATGCCACTCGTGAAAACAATTGCTACAAAAATTTTACACAATATGAAACGCCCAGATATTGATGAATGTATCAATGATGTTTTTTTAACGGTTTGGCAAAATGCTCATCAGTTTCAAGGTGATACACAGGACTTTAAAAAATGGATTGGCATGATTACGAAATACAATGCAATCGATCGCTATCGGCAAGCTGAAAAGCAAATTGCTCGTGAACAATCAGATGCTCCACTCGAGCAAAAAGCGAGCTCTCTAAAAACAGATTTATCTGTCTTACAACGAGAACAAAAAAATGAATTATTACTGGCAATCAGTCAGCTAGAGGAAATTGACCGCGATATTTTTATGATGAAATATTATTTAGAGCTATCAAACAGTGAAATTGCCGATGCACTTGGGCTAACGAAGGCCGCTGTCGATAATCGCCTATATCGAGGGAAGAAAATATTAGCCACAAACACAAAGTTGAAGGAGCGATTTGTATGAGTATGAAGGAGTGGATGGATTTAGATATCGATTCTCTTGAATTATTAGAGGTAACAGATATCGAAAAGGCGCGCGTCAAACAGCATGTACTAAAGATACGAAAAAAAGCCCCCATTTGGCGCCATATTGCGGTCGCTGCTGTGATAATTGTTGGAGCTACTACTGCAACAGGCTTTGCATTCCCGACCATTGCTGCACAAATTCCTTTTATGCAAAATGTCATTAGCTATTTTGAGGATGGAGAACAAAGATACAAAAATTTTGAAGCTTTCTCTACTAATATCGGTCTCGCACAAACGAGTAACGGCATGACAGTGATGATTGACAATGCGGTATACGACGGAACAAATATTACAGTGTCCTATGCAATTGAAACGGATCATGATTTTGGAGAAGCGATGCAAGTTCGTGCACCAAATTGGTTTGATGTCGTTGGTGCAATTGGGGGTGGGGGTGGACATAATATTACGAAAATTAGCGATACACGTTATGTAGGCTTATCAGAATTCACCCCACATTTCAAAAATGATATATACCCAGAAACCGTGAAAGTCACTTGGACACCGCAAGCATTTTACAGTTTATCAAATGACTTAGAGGTCGAAGGGGATTGGTCGTTCGCATTCTCTTTGGAGCGCTTAGAAGGTGATATACTGCTCCTTAATGAAACTGTACAAGAAAAAGACGTAAACTTTACACTACAATCTGTTGAATTCACAGATGTTTCGACGGTTATTACGTATGAGCAATTTGTGACTGACAAACTTATTGAACAATGGCCAGAAGTGACACCTGTATTCCGAGTGTCAGATGATCTCGGTCATGTATACATGAATGAAACAGGTGGTGGCGGCGTTTCTACAGATAACGGGAAAATTTTTAAAGGAACAACAGCATTCGGTGCCATCCAAGAAGGTGCCAGTCAGCTCATTATACAGCCTGTTGAAATTGCAAGTCTTATGTACGGTAAAGGGCATACCGAAATTGAACTCGAGCCGATTATCATTGAATTGAAAAAATGATAGTATTAGCCCCTATAGAAGTTAGTGGATTGTCTAACTTTTACAGGGGCTTTAATTAAAGAATGTATCGCAACAACATTAAATTATGCACGAACGTTCTAAGTGTTCGTTTAAAGTAAATTCTTCTCCAACATATACTTTTATTACCTCATATATGCCGTCACCGAATTGATACCTACGTTCATCTTTATCAATGACAACTTCTTCATCCAATACAATTCGATCTTTTTTTGAGGGTAATTCTTCAGATAGAATTTGTATATGGTTATTAATACCTCTCATTTTCTAGATACGGGAGCATTTTTTCCAATTAAAACAGAAATGACAACAATCACTGCGATGACAAGCGTAAACCATGTGATGGATTCGTCTAGGAATAAAGTCGCGAATAGAATCATCAAAAATGGTTGTAAGTATTGAATTTGACTAACTCTGGCTATGCCACCCATAGCCATTCCGCTATACCAAGCAACATATGCTAGGAATTGACTAACTACTGCAAGATAGATAAAACTTACCCAAGCTTGCATTGGGGCATGGAGCATTTCAGTTGTAAGCTGCAAGCCAACTGGAATAATGAAAAATGGAGCCCAAATCATAATTGCCCAAGCAATCACTTGCCAGCTACCTAATTCTTTTGCTAATATTCCACCTTCTGCGTAACTAAGTCCAAGTAGTATCACTGCTGCTAGTAAAGCTAAATCGGCAAATTGTAATTGACCGAATCCAAGATGAAGTGCATACATAATGACAGCTAAAGAGCCGATGATACTTGAAATCCAGAATTTAATGGATGGTGTTTCACCTGCTCTTAACAATGCAAATCCAGCCGTAGCTAACGGTAACAGAGCTAATTCTACAGCCCCATGAGAAACAGGCAAGGATTCCATTGCCCAAGAAGTAAGAAGCGGAAATCCTAAAACTGCACCAACAGCAACAATGATTAGACTTTTAAATTGGCGAGCAGTAGGAAGTTTTTCTTTTTTCACGATCAAGACCACAGCTACTAAAATAGCAGCAACAACGGTTCTTCCTAAACCTACGACGGTAGTTCCAAAATACTCTACAGCAATACTTGTAGAAGGAAGCGTTAAGCTAAAGCAAATTACACCTACTAGCCCTAAAAATAATCCGAATTTTTCTCTCCGCTCCATTTGCATTTTATCCACCCCAAATCTTCATATAAATCTGTACCAGCTACTGCGCTTTGGAAAGCCGCTCTGGTATAGTTAAATATTAATAGCTGTACACATTAGGAATAAACAGTTGTTTTATCCATCTGTCATGGTACAGTTCAAGGAGTGAATCAGTGGATGAGTTCGAAATACATTCAAATTATGGAGGGAATTAAAGAGCAGTTAGCAAATGGCATACTGCATGCAGGTAGTAAACTTCCTTCAGTTCGTCAATTATCTGAGCGTTTTTCTTGCAGCAAAAATACGGTGATTAGAGCTTATACAGAATTAGAAAAGGAGCATGTCATTTATGCTGTTCCTAAAAGTGGCTACTATGTGGTCAATGAATTTCAGCATACCAAGCATGAAAATGAAATAATCGATTTCTTTTCTGCAGGTCCCGATATAAATGTGTTGCCTTATGTTGATTTTCAGCACTGTATGAATCAAGCAATTGAACAATACAAAGGAGAACTGTTTACCTATTCTGATCAACAAGGGCTCTATTCTTTACGCGTACAGTTAGTGAAATATTTGCAAAATTTACAGGTCTTCACGCAACCAGAGCGACTAGTAGTTGTATCTGGCTCACAGCAAGCCCTTAATTTATTCGTTTCCATGCCGTTTCCTAATGGCAAAAACAATATTTTAATCAAACAGCCTAGTTATTTCGGAATAATCGAATCTATCAATTTGCATCAAGTTACTACTCTTGGAATTGAACTAACTATGGAAGGAATTGACCTTGACCGTTTGGAATATATTTTCCGTAATAATGATATCAAGTTTTTCTATGTGATACCGAGATTTCATAATCCGCTTGGACATAGTTATACAAATAGCGAGAAGAAAAAGATTGTGGAATTAGCTGAAAAATACGATGTTTATATCGTAGAGGATGATTTTTTAGGAGACATTGATCCAAATATAAAATCAGATCCTATGTTTTCGTTTGCTCCTTCAGGGAGGGTTATTTATATTAAAAGCTTTTCGAAAATTTTCCTTCCGGGGTTAAGAATTGCGTCAGTCGTTCTTCCTGAACGAATGGTTGAAAATTTTTTGCGCTACAAATTCACTTCAGATTTTAATAGTTCCACCTTGTCTCAAGGAGCATTAGAAATCTATTTAAAAAGTGGCATGTTTACTAGTCATCTAAAAAAAATAAAAGAACTATATCATAGAAAAATGCAAGTCCTTCAAGAAGCATGTGAGTTATTGCTACCGACTACTACTCATTTTTCTAAACCGACTTCAGGATTTTATCTAACCATCTATTTGCCCGGAAATATAACAGCAAAACAGATAGTTCATATGTTAAACGAGCAGCATGTATATGTTGATGATGCCTCCAGAATGTTTCTACCAGAATATAAACAGGAAAATCTCCTTCGATTATGCATTTCTCAAGTGAATGAAAATCAAATTAAGGTAGGGGTTGAGCGATTGGCTCACTGCATTACTGTTATCGACAGTAGGAAGAAAACATATAAAACCAAACAACTTTTTACTCTTTAGGGATGAGTAATGATTAATAGATGGAGATATCTTTCCAATGTCGTATCATTAAAGGGAAAGGATTTTTTACAGTGCTAACAATGATCAAA
Source organism: Lysinibacillus sp. NPDC096418 (assembly GCF_044762775.1). Lineage (NCBI taxonomy): Bacteria > Bacillati > Bacillota > Bacilli > Caryophanales > Bacillaceae > Lysinibacillus > Lysinibacillus sp. NPDC096418. The sequence goes on along the minus strand of NZ_JBIWEY010000006.1, from coordinate 98,419 downwards.
TTTCAAAACTTATTTCCATTCTATTAAAATATAGGAGCTCTCCGCTCTGGCCCTCACTTTCCGCAGGCACATCATTAGCCGCTACAAGCTCTTACTAGTAGTGTGGAAATATTAGTAACTATTTTTGCTTATTTAAAGAGTGTAGTCTTTTTTGTGTGGTGCATTTTTATTTTGAAACCTTTTTTAAGTTCATTCGTATACTAACTATACAATTCGAATTGATAGAATTAAAAAAGGGAGAAATTTTATTTTGAACCATTGAACAAAACTGTTTATTTTTGTGACTTACTTTATTGCAATTGGGGAAGCGTATTATTCTACGCTGTTTATTGAACCAAAGACACCACCGCAACACCAGACGATTCAAGCGTCTGCAATTACGATGGCACAACTGCGGTAGCAAACCAGACAAAAAGAAGCGTAAAAAACGTCGTTTTAACTCTTCTATGTTGCAATCAATCAAAGGATTTCTTCTGAGCACTAAATGTTCTAAAGAAAAAAGGATTCTTTACTACATGTTAAAGAATAGAATGGATATAGGCAGACCAATGCGGGAGCCGCTTTTCATCTTTTTACGATATCGAACTTTACGTTGTTGATGATATATGTTCATAATTATTAAGTTGCAAATTTATTTGCAGCTTTTTTTGGTTTTGTAGATTAATTTTAAATTAAGTCGTGAGCATTCAAGGGCCGAATGTTATGAAAAGTAATATCAGCATTACTTTTCATAAAAGGGTTCAACTAGGCCTCTTCTGGCATCATTGCTGTTTTGATTTGTGCATAAAATGTAAGATACAATGATAAATGTAAAAATTATTTATATTTTATGCAAGGGGAGGAAAATGCAAAACATTATAAAATTTAAACGAAAATCAAAGAAACTATCACAAGAAGAATTAGCTAAACTTTACGGGTCTCGAGACAAGCCATCAATGCTATTGAAAATGATAAGTATGAACCTACACTCCAATTAGTTTTTCATTTAGAGAGTACTGTTGATGAATTATTTCAATTTCAGGGAGTGAGATGATGAGTAAAGAAGTAAAAAAAGATGAAAAGGGTAAACAAATTATTCAAAAGAGTTCTTCTTTAAGCCAAATAGTATTTTATACCTTATTACTTTTATGGGTAATTGACTTCTTCTTTGTTGGAAAAGGAAACAACCACACCCTATTTCTCGCTCTATGTATAGCTTATCTAACCAATCGAATTATTCAATTTATTAATGTGAAAAGAAGTATGTAATTTCTTATCTTGTGTTACTACTTTTTGATTTCTTCTGTTCTTAATGTTGAATTCTTTTTTCTCTTCTGAGCCATTGTTAATGGTTCTTTTTTCTTGATAAATTATATTGTAACTGAAATAAAAGATCTCTCTTTTAAAATGTTCTTGTCAGTCAGTTGAATAGCAACAATCAATACGAAAACAGCCTTAGTAAAAATGAAAGCACGTATCTTTTTCTTGATTGAATAACTTAAATTAAGATAATGTTACATCAAAATAGTTTTGACAAAATAATCCTTCTGGAATAAGATTATTTTAAATTGACTGATTAATCAATCAAAAAAGAGGTGTTAATAATGCCAAGAAATGAAGAACAAAATCAAGAACTTCGAGACGCTCGGAAAGAACAAATTCTACAAGCTGCTTTACTCGTATTTGCGCGTAGGGGGATGGTTGCTGCAAAAATTAGTGATATTGCCAAGGAGGCAGGATTAAGTCATGGACTTGTATATCATTATTTCACTTCTAAAGAAGAAATCTTTTCGACGTTAGTAAGGACAGCTGCAAATAACTCGGTAGGGGTCATTCAGCAGGCAAGTGAGCAAATAGGCACGCCGCTTGAGAAATTACATTGGATGTCAGAACAAATTTTAAATGGCTTATCAGATGAGAGAAATACGCTGTTATTTTTAATCATGATTCAAGCAAGTACTTCAGATGCTATACCAGATGAGGTTAAAGAGATTTTAACAGGGGTGGAAGCAGTTTCGCCGGTAACTTGTATACTACCTTTGATTATTGAGGGACAAGAATTTGGAGAAATTATTTCAGCTGACCCGGTATCTCTGGCGATTGCTTACTATGCTTTTATACAAGGACTCGCTGTTAATAAAATTCAATGGCCAGAATGCCCTATACCTAATGCGAAATTGATTATGAAGATTTTTGAAAAGGATAATTAATCATTTGAATGGAGAGGGGGAAAGGTTATGGTTAGGAGTAACAAACAACGCTTATATCTTTTGATATCACCTTTCGTTATCATATTTTTAGGTTTTTCAACAGCAACTATTTTCAAACAATATATACAAGGGTGGGCTTGGATACCATTAGCACTTGTTTACTGGAGTTCCCTCGGTTTTTGTATATATTATTTCAAAGGCGATCAATCAATAAAAAATTGGCTAGGAAAGTCGAAATCATCAAAGTCTTGGATTACTCTTTCTTTACTTATTGGGATGTTCCCACTCACCATTCTAATAATGAATTTTCATTTATTTGATTCCATTTCGCTTGTCCTACTATGGTTGTTATTTGCGCTCATTAATCCTTGGTTTGAAGAACTTTTTTGGCGTGGTGTATTACTGGATGGCTTACTTGCTTGGTACCCAAAATGGCTATGCATATTGTATACAACGGCTTTATTTGTCCTGAGTCATCCTTTGATGTGGGGTGTTTTCTCGATTGCAAGTAAGTCTTATCACTTATACATTTATTTAAGTGTAGCAGGTATTGTTTGGGCGATTACATATTTTAAAACAAAAAGCTTAAGATGGGTTATTTTTTCTCATTTTATAGTGGATATCGGGAATTTGACCGTTTTAACTTTTTTGAATATCTATTTACCTCCAACTATGTAAGAGTAATAAATTTAAATCTTGAATATAGTATTTTGATTTAGTAATGGAAAAGGGCATATAATTTACCCTTTTCCGCATTCATAATAAGAGTAGAAAAGCCACTTATACTTTTAGGAATAAGTTATAAATGATCAAATAGAGTATGAGTAGCGGGACCTAAAATACAATTGAGATTTACGCCTTTGGTGAAATTATTTTTGAATTTAGTTTATTCAAAGGAAACAAGTATAAAATAATTAAAAGTCCCATTACTAAGTATGCTGTTTTAAGTCCGAATCCATCTGCTAATGTACTTGCAACTAATGGTCCTACCATCATTCCAAAAGAATATGCTGTATTATACACCGCAAAGGTAACACCCTGAGAGGGATTTCCTACTGAGTGTGAAATATCAGCTAACTTAGGAAGAGTAGGTGTTAAAATCATCCCAAGGCTAATCCCTAACACCGCAAGTGTAAGTATCTGTACCCATATTAGAGTAGGGAAAGCATTTAAAGGAAGTACAATAGCCGCCATCCCAACGCCTATAATGATAGTTTTTACATGTCCAATTCGGGTAGAAAATGTACCAATCATTGGTGCAGTCAAACCATAAGCAAGAGTTATTACAACAAACATTGATCCGATTATTCCAGGAGATAGATTTAAATTTTCACTAAGATGAATAGGTAAAGTCGGCTCAATACTTGCGAATATCGAGGCCCCTACTGCTGCTATTCCTGCGATTATTAGGACTTGTTTATGACGAAGAATTCTAAATGGTGAAGTAAAACTTTCTGCCCTTGTTTCAGTTATATTTCGGAGGAACACAAAGCTTAGAAGAGCAGCTAGTAGTGCCATGCCTGCAGCTACAAAAAAAGGTAATTGATATCCACCTAACTCAAAAAGCCATCCACCTAAAAGTGGACCAAGAAGAACGCCACTAGCTTGCCCAGACATGGCCATCCCCATAGCTGTTCCATGCTCTTCTTTTGAAAACACTTCTGCAAGCAATGCTAATCCTGCTGTCCATGGTATGGCTGCAGCTACTCCTTGTAAAGAACGTGCCAATATAAGGAGTAAGAAATTAGTTGCAAAGGCAAACACTATTGTCGTAATAGCGAGCCCAATAAGTCCCAATACAATAAGTTTTTTTCGACCCATTCGATCGGCTAAAGCTCCAAAAATAGGGGTTGCAATAAATAGTGCTATTGCGTAACTAGCAAACAAAAAACCGATTTCTGATTGAGAGGCACCTAAGTACTCCGCATGCATAGGTAAAAAAGGAACAACTAATCCATACATAAGCATATCTGTAAAAATGGTAATCATAATTACAATTACAACCATTTTTTTTGATGTTTTCACTTGTATTCCCCCGCTTTAACCATCTGCAATATATCTTCCATATAATTCAGTTGTAATTCACATTGCTTGAACATGTTGTGAAAAATGAGATCGATTTTGGCTGGTGTTTTTCCATTCATTCGCTCCTTCTCCTCGTATCCATGCTTCATACTCTGATAAATGTGTGTTATTTCATCTATCTGTTTTTCTAATGCGGTAATGATCTCATCTTCTGATAAATTTTCCATAAAGGTTAAAGCTGTATAGAGAGAAGCCGGGAAAACTACTGATGGGCTAGCAAATGAATCTAAAAGTAGCTGGTTTAATTCAAGCTCTCCATCTTCAGTGATTTTAAAAATTGATTTTATTCTTAAGCCAGTCTGTTCTACTTTCTCTAACACTACTTTTCCCTCATCCTGTAGCTTCTTTAAGGCATGATAAATCGAAGCTGGCTTTACATAAGCCCACGTATCTGTTTGTGCTGATTGCATCATCTGTTGAATTTCATATCCTGACATGGGTCCTGCCGACTTTAAAAGACCTAAAACTAATGCACGTGTCATAATATCCCTCCATATTTACTAAACATTGAATACTAAACGTTTAGTATTAATGAGAATATATTAGCATTACTTGGAAAAACAGTAAAGTAAATTTATTGATTCCATTTGTTAATTCTAAAAGAATTAAATGAAAAACCAGCAATTCTCCAATCCATTCGATTGAGATGTTGCTGGTTGGTCATCTATTCGTAATACTCAATTAATGCTACTTCCAAACGTTCGGCCAAGTGCTTTGTGATATATCCGTCAATAAATTGCTCTTTTTCCACTTCAATTTGTGTGGATTGGAAGAGTTTTGCGAAAAAACCTGCCTTTTTTTGAGTAGAAAATTGTTGTAATGCTTCTGTACGTAAAGTGGAGACAATTTCATTCTCAATAAATCGTTCACGGATTTTCATGACGACATCCTTCGCGTTATCTTCTCTTAGCTCCGCTATTTGTTTTTGTAGTCTTTCATTTTCATATTTTAGCTTCTGTGTTTCTTGTTGAATTTCTATGATTTGGTTGTTCGATTCGGAAGCTTGTACGAGCATATTTTGTGTGAGAAAATCTTTGTTCACTGCAATTTGCAACGCGCCACTTTCATCTTCTTGTTGCAGGTTAAATAACCCTGTCTGCATCATTTGCTGCAATACATTCCCTAAAACCTCGACTTTATTTACTAAATCATCTGGAGATGTAAAATCCGTTGTGGCTGTTAGTTGTTGGTTGATGAATTGGCCATTTTCGTCCATACCAAGAATCAGTTTAAGCCCTCTAACACGGTACTCATCTTTAAGTAGTAAAATCATTCGCAACTTTAGAATAGCCGGTAGGTTGAAACGAATAGCAGACGTGTTTTTTGGGTTAACTATCATGTCATCAAAAATATAGTTTTCAAACGGTTTGATATAATAACGAACTTTCTTCTCCGTAATGTCAAACCATCTTGCAACGTCTGCTGTTGAGTAATACTTTTTTTCGTTAATGTCGTTTAAGTACGTATCACGATAAAGTACTTCTTCAAGAGGGCTGCCTTGTAAAACAGCGAACAATGGGTCCTGTTGGATTATTCCGAATACCATTTCTTTTGCATCATGTGTTTCAATCATATTCTTCACACTCCATTTAAGGTTATTTTATCTCACGCGTTTTTTCGGAATACTTCTCTATTAGATTCCTATTCAAATATGGACAAATATATGCTTGTTTTTATGAAGAAAATAATTTTCGGAGCATATCTACTTAGTAAACATATTGATAGGGTTAATAAATTATTTTCGAAAATATAGGCAAATGGGAAAAGTATTAGAGTGATTTAGGAAATATGAAAAAACAGAAGTAATTCGTCAAGCGCGAGTAATAAAACAAGTATGGAGGGAGGTTTGCAGGTATTAAATAAGGATTAATTAGGGGTTAATTCTGATTACGGTTTGAACACACGAAAAGAGACCGAAACTATTGCTACTCTTGCGATTGTGTTAGCAACTACAAAAACATTGAGCCAGCAAGTAAAGCTATCAATAGTATAATTTAATGCAAGGTTTCTTACAGAGATCATGTCTTACTATAGGTTTCAAATAATGTTCAATTATTTGGTGTTTATATTATGTTAAAATAATAAAAGTGGAATAATACGATAAAGGTACAAGTCTAAATTCGGATTTGTTTAAAAAGGAAGATCGGTGAAAATCCGGCATTGTCCGCAACTGTAAATGGGAGCACATTTCTTAGGTCACTGTTACATATCGTAATGGGAAGGGTAAATGTGAGATGAGTATAAGCCAGGAGACCTGCCTTTTTCTAGTACAACCAAAATCTACGAGGGTAGGATGTGTTGAGTATGATGGAAGAATTTCTTCAGCATACTCATAGTACGACGACGTTCAAAAGGATAGCTTCAATAATGTATGGTAGAAGGCTTATTTCAACATGGCAATCGGCGTATTATGCAGTTTGTTTGTCATAGCATGCATCTTACTAAAAGTGAAAGGTGTTTATATGTTTACTTTGAAGGAGTGTTACACATGGATCAACAAGTAGTCGAATATTATGAAAATCTGTTTAAAATTGAAATCATGCAAAAGCAGATAGACGGTGCTACAAAAACATTAAAAGAATTAGTTGCAGAATTTGTTCAACGAGACGAAGCACATCATACAGATATTCACGTTGCCTATTCAAATGTGAAAAAAGAATTAGTCGGATAATAGATAAAAACCAGCAATTCCTTATATAAAGGGATTGCTGGTTTTTATATGTCCAGTACTTATTTGTATGTGTGACAAAGTGTAAAGGTTATAGTACAAATGTATAGATTGAATTGCGAGAAATAACTAAAGGACTCTGCACCACAATTCTTAGTGAATATCGCGTTTTTTGAAGTTACCACCACGTACTTCTGATACGTCAGAAATAACGACAAAAGCACCAGGATCTATATCTTTAATAATGGAGACTAGCTTATTTTCTTCCATTCTGTTAATAACGCAATTTAAAATTTCTGTAGGTTCGTTCGAAAAACCACCACGGCCTTGTGTATATGTTACGCCACGACCTAAGCGTGATTGAATGGATTCACCAATCTCTTCTGATTTACGACTAACAACTTGAACCGACTTGGACTTTTCTAAACCAACCTGAATAATATCAATTACATTTTTAGCAATGTAATATGTTAAAGCTGAGTATAACGCGCTTTCTAGTCCGTAAATAAAGCTCGCACCTATGAATATAAAGGCATTAATAAATAGAATAATATCGCCGACAGAAAATGGGACTTTACGCGAAAGTAAGACTGCTAAAACCTCAGAACCATCTAAAGCGCCACCATTACGTAATACAATACCTATACCAACACCCAGCATAATACCACCAGATAACACGATTAATAAAGGATCTTCAGGTCCTAAAATCGTCTCAACATGGTGTAATACTACTGTCGAAATCGATAATGCAGCAATCCCTACAACACTCATTATTGCAAATGTTTTTCCGACTTGCTTGTAGCCTAAATATACAAACGGAATATTTAACACAAACAGTAGGACACCTAATGGAATACCAAAGAGATGGGCCCCCATAATACTAATCCCTGTAACGCCACCGTCAATGACATCGTTAGGAATCAACACTGCTTCAAGACCGTACGCAGCGATGACTGCACCAATAATAATCATGATGGCTTTTCGGATGTTTTCTACTAACTTTTGTTTCTTCATACTATTTCTCCATTTCTTTTTGTGTAGCAAGATTAACTCAAAAAGAGCACTTTTCTATTGTAAACTTTTTTTTATCGAACCTCTAGGAATATTCTCCATAGATTTAAATTTAAAAAGTCACCCTAAAAAATATATTAAGATCTTGGAATAATGTTTATAGCAATGGTTTTCGATACAATTTCTTCATTTTCGTTACTCATTAAAATATATTTAGAAAATAAATTACTTAACTCGTTTTCGAAATGTAAGAATTGCTCATTGGATAAAGATAACTCTACAAATGAAAAAGTTGCGGTATCCTCTGGGTGTTTGTTTTCCTCAAGTGAAGTTAAATAGTTTTGGTATTGTGATAATAATGCTAATTGGTAGTAGGAAATATAGTTTAGCTTTTGTTCTTTAGACAGACGTTGCCAATCTTCTTGATTTAATCGTGCTGCGTCCCCATTTACTGCATAAAACTTCTCAGAAACAGAACGTACTTTACGTTCTTTGACGATTTTAATAATACCTGCATCCGTTAAAATTTGAATATGTCGATACAAAGTTGCCTGTGGAACGTCTTTGATGATTGAACTCATCTCTAATGTACTTAAGCCTTCTTCTTTTTTTTGCATAAGTGTCTGTATAATTTTCATTCTCACAGGGTGCATTAAAATCTCTGCTTTGTTGCGCATAATTAGTTCCTCCAATATGTTTGATTGTTGAGTTATCAATGGTAATTGTGACTGGTTATTTAAAATGAGAACATTATCAAAAAATATAATATAAATTTCAACAAATGTATAGTGTAGAAAAAGGTGGATTTATTCTGTTTATTTTGTTATCGTTATTGATAATGATAACGAACGGGGTGAGCAATTTTGAAATTACATTATGGTTTTGATGACTTAAGTAAAATTGATTGGAGTAGTATTTTGCCCATAATTATTCCTTTTCTACTTGTTGGATTTTTATTAATATTGATTGCTTTAGTGGATTTATATCGTCATCGTGCATTAAGAGAAAACGTACTGATGTGGACAATTATTATTGTTTTTTTTAATACAATTGGGCCTATCTTATACTTTGTAATTGGTAGAAAGGATGTAAACAAACATGCGATTAGAGATTAATAATGTGACAAAAAAGTTTAAGCATAAAACTGCGGTGAATCATTTTTCAATGGTAATCGAGGCAAATGAGTGTGTTGGTTTAATTGGGCCGAATGGTGCCGGAAAATCTACATTAATTCAAATTATTGCAGATATTCTTACTGCGGATGAAGGTCACATTCTTCTAGATGGTCAAAAAATTTCAGCTAAGAAAGATCAAATTGGTTATTTACCTCAATATCCAAACTTTTTCTCGTGGATGACAGCATTTGAGACCTTATTGTTCATGGGAACACTCTCTGGACTTTCTAAAACCCAGTTGCAAAAAGATATTCCTCTTATCTTAGCAAAAGTAGGGCTGGCGAAAGAAGCACAGACCAAGGTTGGAACATTTTCAGGGGGTATGAAGCAGCGTTTGGGCATCGCACAAGCCATACTACACAAACCCACTTTAATAATCATGGATGAACCTGTATCAGCACTAGATCCAATTGGACGTAGGGAGGTATTGAATCTACTAAAAGAGATTAAAAAAGAAACGACGATTTTATTATCTACACATATATTGGCTGATGCGGAAGAAATCTGTGAACGCTTTGTTGTCATTAAAGAAGGTCAGAAAATTGAAGATGCAACAAAATCTCAGCTGCTAAATCGTAGTCAAGAATCCGCTATTTATCTAACGATTCGAAAAGAAGATTATGAATGGCTAAAACAAGTTGAACATTTTCCATATGTGAAGGGAATTGAGAACATTGGAGACGGATTTAAAATAAGTGTACATCAAGTAGAAGAAGATGCGTATCGACTATTACAACATGGACTGGATCAGAAAATTGCTTTTACTAAGTTTGAGATAGGGGTTAAGGAAAGTCTTGAAGAGATATTCTTAGCATTGGTGGTGGAGGTATGATTAATTTTGCAGTATTAAGTAAAAAAGAATTTAGTCAAATGATTCGTGAATTAAAAATAATATGGCTTCCTGTTGTTTTTATGCTATTAGGGCTTATGCAACCAATTACGATGTATTATTTACCCGTTATTTTAGAGAAGCTTGGGGGCGTAGAAGGAATTGTTGTTGATCCGATGATGGCGAGACCTGAGGGAAGTGAAGTACTAGCTTCGACGTTGGGCTCACAGTTTGACCAGTTAGGAATTATCATCCTCGTAGTTGCTGTTATGAGTATAATCCAAGCTGAAAAAGCAAATGGGATGTTGGCATTTATTCTAACAAGGCCGGTGTCTATTTCTTCTTATATCGGAAGTAAAATTATTAGTCATTATTTGTTGGCTATTATTTCATTTGCGCTTGGTTATGCCGCGTCATATGGCTATACAGCCTATTTATTTACATCCGTACCGATTGCTCAAGTGATGTTGGCGTTTGTCTTGTACTGTATTTGGTTGTTATTCGTGATTACTTTAGTAACCATGTTGAGTACGTTTTTTAATAGCCCTGCTTTTATTGCGTTAGTAGGGATTGTGGTGCTTTTCCTATGCCGAATGGTTGCAGGTTTACATCCGTTAATAGGCGCCTTAAATCCTGCTGGTGTTAGTCTACGTGCTTCAAGTGTTTTAGTCACAGATAGTATGGGGGACTGGTGGGAAGTTAATATTGTAGTGACACTTTTAATAACTTTAGGAATGGCACTTATAATACATTACTGGATTGCGAAGAAGAAGTTTTAAATAAAAAATATGAGGGGATGGGCGAAAAGAATTGAAAATATCTTTAAATATGAATAGCCAAATTCCCCTTTATCAGCAGCTAGTTCAGCAAATTATTTTAGAAATAGCAAAAGGGAATTTACGATGTGGCGACCAATTGCCTTCTATTCGTGAGTTGGCTAGGCAAACAAACGTACATTTACATACGGCCCATAAAAGCTACAAGGAACTTCAAAAAAAGGGACTTATAAAAATGAAACCTAATAGTGGAGCCTTTATTTTGGCAATACAATATGGATCTATAGACGAGATTGATCTACACCAATTTTCGTGTAATTTGGAGCAAGTGGTGGTAGAGGCATATGTGAAGGGAATCAGTGAGGAACAATTGCAACAGCTATTTAATCAGATATCCCAAAAAATTATTCAATTTAAAGGAGAAGACTCCAGTATATACTGAGGTCTTCTCACCGAAGCGTAAATATTTTATTCATCGTTTTGAGAATTAGTCTTTTGTAAAAATCCTCAATGGAGTGACTCATTTAATAATTTAATATAATCTCAGTCTTTTTTTATTTAGATTCTTCAATTTTAAATTTCGCTTCAGTCAATGTCACAGGTTCTTTCGTTGGATCATTGTCTGTAAATTGAACAGCCGTCACTGTGTAGTCACCAGGCTTCAAATTATCCTCTGATAAGTTTAATAATGATTGCGATAATTTTCCTACTTGCTCCTTAGCGGAGAAAATTTCATTGATATACACATATGTTTCAATGCTATCGTCAAAGTTTTCATATTCGATGTCAATTTCCGTTAGTACATCGTCTTCATACACAAATAACACTGGAACATTTCCATTTGAGCTATCGCCACCCAGAGTACTTACAGTAATAGTTGCGTTACCTATTGGTGAGGCGTTTGGAAATGGGTATTTACTTTCAGCTGTGGCTGGTTTTTCTGTAACTTCTGATGGTTCTGCAGTAGGAGTTTCCTCTTTAGGTTTGGCCTCTTCTTCGCTACATGCTGTCAGCAACAATGCTGATAATGCTCCGATATAAAATAATTTCCTCAATCTCTACACTTCCTTTCAATTACCATTTTAGAAAAGCGTGCTTCAAAAGTATATAAAAAGACAACATTAATTGTCATCTGCTTAAAATAGTTTCTTAATTGTCCATTTTAATGAAGGTTTACGTGGATTCTTAATTAATGGCTTAGGATTTTTAATTTTTATGCCTAGTTATTTCAAGTAATGTTTGGACATCTCAGAATGCGAAAGTTAAGTTATAAATTTAAAAAGTGATTTAGATAATTTCGGTGATAAAATAATTCTATAAGTTCTGATGAGTCATTTAAGGGGAACGTGAAAAGACCACTCCGTAATGGGTGATTTTTTTAAAATGGAGGTAAAAAAATCGGAAAGAAAAAATTAGAAAAGAGACTGACTTATTTATTTTCGGGAGAATTATCTGCGTTAATTATGTTTATTATTGTTAGTTTTCTTGCTAATAGGACTTTTCCTAATTTGCAATTATATTCATTGTATTCTTTTTGGATATCATTTTTTCTTTTAGAAATTCTTCTACTACAAGGGACTATTTATTGGTATTCGAAATTGAAGAGATTAAGAATTGAAAATACGTCTATGACACCTGTTTGGATAGTTAGACTATTGAAACGTTTAAAAATAATTAATATTATCTTAATTTTTGTTTCAATTGTTATGTTTGTAATTGATTACGTGCAATTTCATTCTTCTCTACCAATAAAAGGATTGATAACTGTAGCTTTCATTTATATTTTTGCAGTTTTGGAATTTATCAATTACTTTTACATTCAACTTTCATATGACAATATCTCTGATTTTAAATATTTGTTGAAAACAAAGAAATTAAAGCATTCCTGTATACGTAAAGACTTTCAAAGAATTTTATAATCTAAGATATACACTTTACTTCTCGACTAATGATGACATGGGCTTAGCTGAATAAACGATAAAAAAGACCACTCCATGATGGGTGGTCTTTTAATATGTCTTTTATGGGTGTTAGAGTGACAGCTCCAAGTCAAATAGCATTATTAGGGAGGGCGTAAATGGAGAACAGATTAGCATTATGAAAGTTTAGTAGGCATTTGATGATAGGTTTCAGCAAATTTAATTAAAAGTCAGGTACTAAGCCAAGAGAGGTTTAACCCAGGTACATATAAATATTGTAAGGCAAAATCATAAAGATAGCCGGGTGAGGTGATAAGGCAGTTTTTTAGAGAGGGAACAAATTTATATAAATGGGTAGTTTAAAAATAAGGCGGAAAGGAGGGGGAAAACAATGCAACCAATGGCTTGGATAACCATTTTAGCATTTCTTGCTACACTTATATTTATTCTTTGGAGACCTAGAGGCATAAATGAAGCTATACCTGCGACAGTAGGTGCTATCGTTGTACTAATAAGTGGAAGTGTTACACTGAGTGAACTCGGAACGATTGCTGGAACTATAAGTGGGGCTGCAATAACCATTATGGCAACGATTGTAATGGCAATCGTCTTAGAGAGCTTTGGATTTTTTAATTGGATAGCAGAAAAGTTGGCGGAAAAAGCAAACGGATCAGGCATTCGATTATTCTGGTACGTTAATCTTTTATGTTTTCTAATGACACTCTTTTTTAATAACGATGGTAGTATTTTAATAACGACGCCGATTTTAGTTATGTTATTAAATAATATGGATTTGAAAAACCATCAAAAGATTCCTTACCTACTGTCAGGTGGTTTAATCGCAACGGCTTCAAGTGCACCAATTGGCGTAAGCAATATCGTCAATTTAATTGCTCTGAAAATTGTGGATATGAGTTTGTATTCGCATACAGCAATGATGTTTGTACCAGCAACTCTTGGGTTACTACTTTTAGTCGGACTCCTGTTTTTAAGATTTAGGAAGGATTTACCGAAAGTTATCCCTATTAAAGTAGCCGGACTATCTCTCCCTTCCTATCACCCACTTAAACAGCATTCAATCTATTCTTCTGGAAAAGATCGTTCAAAGTTTATGCGCAATATCCTACTATTCGTTTTTGCAGTTCGACTTAGTCTCTTTTTCGCTTCATTCGTAAATATTCCAGTCTCTGCTATGGCTGTTCTTGGCTCCTTACTACTTTTAGGATGGAGATGGATGTATCTAAAAGTACCACCAGGAGATATGTTGAAAAAGACTCCGTGGTATATTCTCATTTTTGCGTTTAGTATGTACGTAATTATTTATGGTTTGAATAACATCGGTTTAACAGACTGGTTAATTGGGTTTATGCGTCCTATGGTATCTGGTAGCTTACTCCATACAAGTGTGTTGATGGGGGTACTCTTATCAGTACTTTCAAATATATTTAATAATCATCCAGCGCTAATGGTCGGAACAATGACGCTTATGAATATGGATTTAGATCCACTTTCCTTGAAGGTTGCTTATCTGGCAAATGTTATCGGAAGTGATATTGGTTCATTACTTCTTCCAATGGGTACGCTAGCTACACTCATGTGGATGCATATTGTAAGAAGAGGTAATGTAAAAATTACTTGGTGGGAATATATAAAGGTTACGGTAGTCGTGATACCGCCGACATTAATAATTACTTTGGTTATTCTTTATTATTGGGTTACGTGGTTATTTTAATGAGCATTCAATTTACTGCTCAACTTTACGTCAGATAAACCGCCTTGTGTTCATTTTTCTAAAATCTCGTCAATCGAATGATGAATTGACGAGATTTTTTGTTGTTAAGGAAATTATAGATTTTTCACCTGTGGATAACTGAGGGTATTATCTTTAAGGATAAAGCGCTACATCCTCGAGGTTCCTGCGATTCCTCGGGCGAAAGTGGTGAAGCGTTTACTTTCGCTTCGGACTCGAATGAAGCTGTCGGATGTGAACGAGCACTTTAGCGCATTTGTTTTTTAAGTTACATTAAAAACAGAGCAACAATGGTTGTGGCAATGAGCCCGATAACTACAGGTACTAAATTTCGCCGTGCGAGTTCAAATGGGCTTACGTTACAAATCGCAGCAGCAGGGATGAGTGCCCAAGGAATGAGTGTACCGCCCCCAACCCAAATTCCGGTAATTTGTCCGAGCGCAGTAAGTGTAGCTGTACCTTCACCTATGGCATTGCCAAATAAACTACCAATAGAACCTGCTAGAGATATACCGGAAAATCCAGATCCGTCTAATCCGGTGATGGCACCAACGACTGCCAATGTGATAACTGCTATTTCTTTTGTTAAAGGTACAATGGCTGCTAGACCAACACCGAGGTCATTGACAATTCCATGTGAAGCTTTTGGTAAATAGTCACCAAGGATTTGATTGAAACCAGAATCTCCTAAATAAAAGAATGCAGCGATTGGAATGACCGGTCCAAATACTTTAAAGCCAAATTGGAAACCTTGAATCAAATAGCTAGTTGTCTTCTCAAGCCCCTGTTTTTTATGGGCTACAACTGAAAGTATTAGTAAAATAAAGACTGCTGTTCCACCGATTAATGCTGTTGCGTCGCCACCTTGTAATTTCAAAACGGACATTGCCACGACGTCAGCTAAAAAGGCAATGGGAATCAATATTGCGAAAAATCGTTTTTGCCCAATTGAAAGTAAATTCTCTGGCTTCTCTTGTTCGGTTTCTTCGCCGTTCGTAACTGTTAAATCCAAAGTTCCTCTTTTCATATCACGTCTAAGCATTATAAAGGCCACAATCGTTGTGACAAGCCCCATTGTAATCACGAGTGGAATACTTGCGCTAACTACATCTCCAACAGGAATACCAGCAGCGTCAGCAGTTAGCTTTGGAGCTCCCTGAATGACAAAGTCACTAGATAAGGCAATCCCGTGACCAAATAGGTTCATCGCCATCGCCACACCTAAAGCAGGTAAACCAGCACGTATTGCTACAGGTAACAGAACGGCACCTAAAAGGGCTACTGCTGGGGATGGCCAAAAGAACCATGATATAACCATCATCAATATACCAATTGTCCAATAGGCTAGTGTCGGTGTTTTAATAATTTTCGTAAATGGGGCCACCATGACCTCATTAATACCCGATTTCATTAATACTCGGCTCATCGCCACAATGATGGAAATGATTAAGATGGTTGATAACAGCTCTGTGATTGCAAAAATAAAGCTATTAAAAACGCCACTAATCGATGCAGTTAAATCGCCAGTAGCGACAATGGCTATCATAAATATTCCAATAATACAAATGAGGGTGGTATCTCGACGTCGAACCATAAAACCAATGATCAATACAATGAACACGACATAAATCCAATGGAGAGCAGTAAATTCAATCCCCATAATTTTTCCCCCTCAAAATAGGTCTGACTATAGGGTATGAAGATATTTCTAGAGTGTGAGTGATTTCAAAATAAAAAGTGCGTGCCTAGGGGATGTAAATACAAAAGGGCTATTAGAAGTAGGTTAAAATAAATTTGAAAAACTACATCCATTAAAGAAACTCGTTCTGAAATTCAGAACGAGCTTTGCATTATCATTTTTACAATTCAGATATAGTAATACGATTAAACCGCACCGAATAATTTTAGAACATTAATAATAACAATACCTACAATGCCGAAGTCTGAATCACCAAATGTTGTCCCTTCGTAACCGATGTCACCCATGAAAATAAGCAGGATGGCTGGCAGGAAGCTGATGATTACACCATTTGCAAATGCGCCAGCCATGGCCCCAATTCGACCACCCGTTGCATTCCCGAATACCCCGGCGGCAGCGCCAGTGAAGAAATGTGGCACAAGACCCGGGACAATCACTTTTAAGCCTAAAAGTGGGAGGGCGAACATGGATAGTAATCCTGCTAGGAAACTGAACACGAAACCGATGATTACTGCATTTGGTGCGAAAGGAAAAATAGTGGGGCAGTCTAAAGCTGGTTTTGAATTAGGTACGACCTTATCTGCGATTCCTTTGAATGCAGGAATAATTTCTGCAATGAGCATCCGTACACCTGCTAAAATAATGTAGACACCAGCAGCGAAGGTGATAGCTTGAATAATAGCGAAGACAATGAAGTTAGAACCGCCAGATAAATCTGCCTCAATATAAGATTGCCCTGCAAATAATGCCACGATAATAAAGAATATAGCCATTGTTAAAGATACAGCGACGGATGTATCTCTTAAGAACCCTAGAGATTTAGGAACTTTAATATCTTCCGTTGATTTTCCTTTGTTTCCAAACAGCTTACCAATTTGAGCTGATACATAATAACCGACACTGCCAAAATGGCCGACAGCAAAATCATCACTACCTGTAATTTGACGGACAAATGGTTGTAGCAGGGCAGGGAAAACGACCATACAAATGCCAAGTAAAATAGAGCCTACAAGTATGAGGGGAGCCCCGCTCATACCACCAACTGACAGTGAAGCAGCGATTAAACAAGCCATAAATAAAGTATGATGACCAGTTAAAAAGATATATTTTAAAGGCGTGAATCGTGCTAATAGTAAGTTCATAACCATACCAAATACCATAATCATTGCTGTGGCTGTACCAAATTCCGTTTGAGCTGCAGCGACAATTGCTTCGTTGTTCGGGATAACTCCCTGCACATTAAATGCATGATCGAACATTTTACTAAAATGATCTAACGAGCCGATTAAAACAGCTGCTCCAGCCCCCAAAATGACAAAGCCCATAATTGTTTTTAATGTACCTGAAAGAACTGTTGAAGCTGATTTCTTTTGAATGAGTAAACCGACTAATGCGAATAGGCCGACTAGTATGGCTGGTGTACCTAAAATGTCATTGACAATAACATCTAACATACCAACACCTCATCCAATCCGAATTTTTAAAGAAGTGGGTCGAGTTTCCGTTTAATCTCCGAAACATTCATCATATTAATGATACTCACAATTTTTCCTTTACTTTCATCCAAACGCTCGACAATGTCTCCCGCACCGATAAAAATATCTGCCTTCTCAGTGTTGGCTGATGCTAAATCTGTGTGAGTTACCTCTGCAGTTTTTCCAAGTTCAGTGAGTGCTTTTTTCACATTCAATTGCATAATGAAGCTACTGCCTAACCCATTTCCACATACCACTAATATTTTCATCATAGCCTCTCCTCTGTAGAAAATTGTTTTATTTTATTGAGAATTTCATCTGTATGCTTACAGGCGATAATAATGTCGATTTGAGATGGATCATGTATAACTTGCGCTAAATCGACTAATGCCTGTAGATGGGACTCGCTATCTGTAGTAGCTAAAACAAAGATTAAATAAACTGGTTTATCTGGTGCGAAAAGTACTGGGGTTTGTAAGTGTAATAGGCTCATGGATAATGCCTTGACGCCATCGGTAGGACGTGAATGTGGTATGGCAACTTTGGGGGTGAGAACGACATAGGGACCGTATTTTTCTATGGATTGAATCATCGCTTGTATATAGCGATTTTCTATTTTGTTCTGTTGCAATAGAGGCGCTGAAGCTAGGCGAATTGCATCCTGCCACGTGTCTACTTTGTCAGCAATTTGAATCGTATCCGCATTTAGTAACTCAGTTAGCAAGCAGTAATACCTCCTTTCAAAAGGAATATTAAAATCTTCTATGTATGTTATTAATGTGAGGGTGGTAATTATGTCAAGGGAGGGCATAATATTAGAGATTTTGCTTGATGATGAATGAAAGTATTAATAAAGCTATCTTTAAATAATGCTTGTGTGAAGAAATTTTTTTTGGCGGATAGCGGAATAAATGCGTATAAAGAGAATGTGTTTCATTAGCAATGAAATAAACTCGGACAAACATGTTCTAACTTTTCTTATTTTGCTTACACTTACTATAGGATAAAACTGTGCAAGGGAGGAAAAGACATAGCTAAAAAATGGGGAATTGTAGCATTGATTTTATTTGCCCTGTATGTGCTCTGTATGTATTTGTATATTTTTCATAGTGGTAGCGGTACTATTCCAATGACTCTAAAAGGGACAGCTGCGGACCCTGCGATATTTATGTCAGAGCGGGAACTTAATCTAAGTGGGGAATATTCAAAAATTAGAAATTTCCTCTTCTTTGTTGTGACGCCGTTAGAATGGCTCATTTATTTTTATATTTTGCTAATGGGGATTTCACGTTGGTTTGAAAAAGTAGCGATTCCACAAACAAAATGGACAGTCCTACAAAATGCGGCTTATTTATTTTTGTTATCGCTGTTTTTGTTTATTGTGTTATTCCCGATAGATTATTATCGCTATGCATTAAGTAAGAGCTATGGCATTAGTACACAAAACTTTACTTCCTGGATGAGAGATGGCGTCATTGATTTTTGGGTGAACTTTGGTATGTCCGTTATACTTATATCAGTGCTATATTGGCTCATTAAAAAAAGTACAAAAAGATGGTGGCTCTATGCTTGGTTATTAACCATTCCATTCTCCATTTTCCTAATGTTTATACAGCCAGTCGTTATTGATCCTTTATATAATGACTTTTATCCATTGAAAAATAAAGAATTGGAAACGAAAATTTTAGCGCTTGCCGAAAAAGCAAATATCCCTACTGAGCATGTCTACGAAGTCAACATGGCTGAAAAGACCAATGCGTTAAACGCTTATGTAACGGGCGTAGGAAATAATTCGAGAATTGTGCTATGGGATACAACTTTAAACCGTTTAACGGAAAATGAAATTTTGTTTGTCATGGCACATGAGATGGGACATTATGTGGAAAAGCATATTTACTTTGGTATAGCTGGCTATATATTAATGACGTTAGTTGGACTTTGGTTTACTGCGAAGCTCATGACGTGGATGATTACGCGTTATGGCCATGTATTGAAAATAAAAAAGGTAAGTGATATTCGGTCCTTACCATTATTTTTCCTGATTACATCTGTATTATTATTCGCTTCAAGTCCTCTTTCTAATTATGTTTCGAGGTACCAAGAAACAAGAGCGGATGAGTATGCGATCGCATTAATGGGGAATCAGGAGGCGGCGGTAACGGCTTTTCAAAAGCTTACAAAAGCAGGCTTGAGTGAAGTGAACCCACCACTACTTGTGAAATGGTTCAGATACTCACACCCTACGATGCTTGAACGAATCGATAAAGTAGCTGAAAAAGAAGGAGAGAAGAAATAAATAGTGTTTTTTGTACGTATAAGTTGGGTAATCTAGATATAGAAAACATAAAATTTTTCTGCTTTAGAATGGTAGGGGAGTCGTTATGCGCAATATTGTAATTATTACACTTGCATCAATTTTGGTTAGCTTTGCTTATAACTTTTTGCTAATTCCTCATGAAATTCTTAGTAGTGGCTTAAGTGGAATTGCCATCATGTTGGGCTTAGTAACGCCAGTGAATACAGGTATTTTGAATTTTTTATTAAACCTTCCGTTGCTTATTATCGGGGTTATGAAATTAGGGAAGCGGTTTATTGGGTATACAATTCTATCGGTCGTCGTAATATCGGTCAGCTTATTAATCATTCCTGTTTACAAGGTAACAAATGAGCCCCTCCTAGCCTCTTTATTTGGTGGTGTTATTGCGGGAGTAGGGGTCGCGGTAATTTTTCGTGCCTCAGGATCATCGGGTGGCTTCGATATCGTAGCGATGCTTTTAAATAAGAAAAGAGATTTACCTTTAGGGGCATTAATTTCTGGGATGAATGCAGTCGTCGTATTAGTTTCAGGTTTTATCTTTAGTTGGGATGCAGCATTGTATACGCTTGTCTCGATATATGCCACAGGTAAGGTCATCGATACGATTCATACAAGCCATATCAAACTTACGCTTATGATTGTCACAAGTAGTGGGGACGAAGTGAAGAAGAAGCTACTGAGCAGTCTTTATCGTGGCGTGACCATTCTGGATGCGGAGGGTGCGTATACTGGGGAAAGAAGAAAGGTGCTTTTCACGGTTATTACGCGCTACCAACTTGGAGAAGTAAAAGAAATGATTAAAGAAGTTGATCCATCCGCGTTCGTCAACATCACGCAAACAACTGAGGTTATTGGGATGTTTGATCGGGGAGCAAAATAAAGTAGCCGTTCAAAAAGAGAAAAATAATGTTGAGAGTACTTCTAGCATGCTTTTTTGATTCACAGGCGTAAATCCGCGGAGACTCCTACGGGAACATTTTTCGACGAAAGCGTGAGTGAAACGTAGCGGCAGGAGTACGCACAATAAGTAAGCCGCAACCAGCCGCGCGTAGCGGGGGTGGTTGCGGCTTATTTTGTGCCCGCGGAAAGCGGAGCGGATTTTTATCATATAGAAAGTATGATGTTATGCTTTAGTATTCTTTAAGCATTATAGCCATGGTCACCATACGGCTTTAGTGTGTCGAGCCATTTTTGTTCAAGCTTTTCCAATTCTTTTTTTGCATCGAAATAGCCTTCTTCTTTTTTCTTTAAATACTCTACAACCTCAATATCAAAGGCATCTACGCCAAACGTTTTGTAATCAGCTTGCAAAGCCTTATTTGTATGTGTGTTTGTTTTCAGCATGAACTGAAAGCCATTTAAACGTTTTAAATTGTTGAAGCTTCCGACAAATACTTTGCCATTTTCTTTATTAGTCATCGTGAAAACGCCGGCTTCAATCGGTGTTTCTTTATATAACTCTTTCAATTGTTTCTTGTGATCCATAACGAGCCCCACTTTCTTATTTTTTCACCCAGTAAGAACTACCATCTTCTTGGCGGTCCATAAAGCCATATTCGATTAAATAGCGACGAATTTGTACATAGTCTTCATAAATCGGCTGAATGATTTCATTTAATTCTTTTTCAGAATATTGTTTGGTGTCATCTAGTAATTTCGTAATCGCACGTAGCACGACGATTTTATGTTTTTCACGTTTTGGGAAGCGAACAAGCAGCTGCCCTACTCCATTTGGGAAGTACTTTTCAAGAAGTTCTTGCTCTTCAGAAAGTGTGATATCATAGCGTTCATCAACCATAGTAGCCGTTTTATGAATGGGTACATAGGCATCAGCTTTTTGGTCTTTTTCTTTGTATAACTCCATCATTGCGAGGAAAATCTTTGCTTGACGTTCTTTTTCTTTTAATGCAAAACGGTGATGGCGAATCGTGGTTGCACTGCCGACTTCCAATTCCTCTTTAATTTCTACATCCGATTTACCTTCATAAAATAACCGTAAAATATGGCTTTGGTGATCGGTTAAGCCTGTCATTTTTTTATTTAAGCCATTTAAATAATGAAAAACGGACTGGTGCTCCGCTGTGATATGAAGTCGCATATATTTTTCAGCTTCATAAAAGACATTGTCATGTGGATAAATAATCCCTTTTTCAATTTTTTTACTGCAAAGTAAGCAAGTATAGTAATCGTTTTCTTCAGTAAAACCTTCTTTAATATCCTCTAAGGATGCTTGCCAAAATAGTTGGTCTAAATCCATGTAGATTCCCCTTTTTACAAACGTAAAATAAATTCGTTTGTTTATTTATATATAAAGTAACAAAATGTTTGGTAAAAATCAATAGAAACGACATTTTATTTCAATGTATCGAAAAGTTTTCGCTATCTATAGTCATCTGTAGGGATGTGAGACATAAAATATAGGCACATTCCATCATTTAGTTCATATTATAAAGATGAACCTATTTGACAGCTAAATTTTCCAATTTAGGCGTTTAACATAGGTTTATTAATCAAAGACACATATAGATAACAAGACAATAAAAATAGGGGGCAAAAAAATGAACAAAGAACTTCTACTTTCCTTAAAGGATAAAGTTGTAAGAGTAGATCGGGGAGGTCCGGAATCACGTATTGGTCAATTACTATCTGCAGAAGACGATCATTTTGCATTACTAACTGAAAAAGATGGTGTCGTTTACTATAAATCGCAGCATATTAAGAGTCTTACAGTCAATTCGAAAGATGGTATGGATTTTAATGTTGAAATTCCTGACGACTTCGAATTTTCGATTGCTTCAGATTTTAAATCAGTTGTAGCTGGGTTAAAACATCAGTGGGTAAAAGTAAATCGTGGTGGTCCAGAAATGTTAGAAGGGATTATGGATGACGTTACCGATGATTTTATAACGATTATTTCAAAAGATGAAATCATCCGTCTTGCATTGTATCACGTGCGAAACATTAGCTATGGAGCTAAGGTTGAAAGTAATGACAAAAATGAGAATAAGGATAACGGCAATTCGAGAAATAAAGATAACGGCAATTCGAGAAACAAAGATGGTAATTCTAGAAATAGAAGAAGATAATACGGTAAATTTGTTGAGGCTGAGTTACTTTCCTTAAATTTATTACTATTTTTATAAAGTGATATGCTTAATTAAATCTCAATTATTGCTCTCTTGTGATACCGAAGATGACTATGAGGGTATGGTCTTAGTTGCGACTTTAGCGGGTCATTTAGCGACGTTGCCATATGGAATTTCAATTAAATATATTGTTTTGTATATTAGTAATTATTCATTATGACTGATTAGTGTGAAGGCTGCATCGATTGATGTACTAAAATCCCTTAATATTCTAATTGGTTTTCTTGTGAGGTTACTTAGATTATTAGTGAGTATTATTTCCATCCAACTGTAAAGCGGTGAGAAAATTGAATAAAATGGTTCAGAATCTTAATAAAGAAACAGTTAGATTGGACATTTCAGGAAAAAAAGTACTTAAAGGAATAATTGTGGATTCGGGTATTGATATGATTGTCCTTTATAATGGATACGATTATTATTACATTCCTAATAGTCATATCCATGAATTGAAAATGGATGATTATGAAGAGGATAGCATTGTAATACCTACAAAAAAACCTGATATTGTTTTAAACAATAATAAGGATGATTTGACCCTAGAAAAAGTACTTACACGTGCTATGGGGATATACTGTGAAATCTATGTGACTGGTAATCAGGCACTCCATGGCTATATTTCAAATATTATGGACGATTATTTTGTATTTCAGTCCCCTTTATATAAAACTATATATATTAAAATCGAACATTTGAAATGGCTCATTCCATACAATGACCATCAATTTCCGTATAAACTATCAGCTGCAGAATTTCCAGTTCAACCGTTTAATGAATCATTATCGAAAACGTTTGAAACACAAATTGACTCATTGAAAGGTAAACTTGTCATATTTAATCAGGGAGAAAAAAGTAATTATATTGGAAGAATGAATAATGTTAAAGGACAAATCGTTGAGCTACAAACAGCCAGAACGAGTCCTATTTTCCTCAATCTTCTTCATTTGAAAACGGTATATCAAGCGTAATTCTCTATTGCCCTCTAATCTTTGAAATATAAAATGATTAAATAAAAGCATGTCTTTGGAAGCAACACTGAATGGATGCCATAGACATGCTTTTTTCATCTTTTCAAGAAATATTATTTATTTTTCTTTTTGAAAATCATAATTGACAAAGTGGCTAGCACGACAATTGACACTAGAATAATTATGATGCTAGTCGTAGAACTTAGTAAATGTCCGTTAATGTCGTAGACAACCCCATAATTTACTTTATAGGCCTCTACGTCCGTAGCTGGCACGCCGTCAAAAACAGTCGAAATGGAGTTTTGCATAAAGGCATCTCGCAAAAGCACAGTAGTATGGCTGATAGGGAAGTACATTACTAGATTTTGTGCAAAACTAGGTAGCACGCCAACTGGCACGTAAACCCCACATAAAAAGCCGATCCCAGTACCAAGAAGAGTACCTAGCGTTGAAAAAGCATTTTGTGTGCTGACAAACTGCACAAGGAAAACATTAAAAACACTTGCTAGCGTGACAGATAACAATAAAATGGCGAGCACTTTAATAAAATCAGCTAGACTGAGTAAATTGCCACCAGTTGCAACGATGAAAATCTCACAGCCAATAAGTGCAACAAAAGAGAAGGCAAGCCCGATTAGAAAAGCATTTGCTACATAACTGAATTGAATGGTAGCTCGTGATACTGGAGCGGTTAAAAAGTCCGCTGTTGCCTTCGTCTCGATATCCTTTACCGTAATACCGAAAGTAGCAAGGGTAGTTGTGACAGCCATCATCGATAATAATCCAGCAGCGAGCCATTCATTGACCATGGTCACCATTTCAGGTGTTGCCTGTGCTACTTGTTCAATGGTATCAATTTGCATTTTTTGCAGGAAAATCGCGTATAAGGCAATGACGATAATTATAGATAAAAGTGAGAAAAAGACTTGGGTTTTATCTCGACGAAATACTTTGTTATTGCGAAGAACTAAACTAAGAAATGCATTCATTCGGCATCCCCTCCGTCTTCCATAATGTGAATAAATACATCGTCCATCGTACCTTTAATGACCTCAAAGGAAACTAAAAGGGGCTCAGCCTTTTTTAGTAAAGCTAATGCATCTAATGTAGTGTTAACTTTGATGGTGTAAATACCTTGCCTTTCAATGTATGGTAGCTCATTTTCGAGGAGCCACTTTTCACCTTCTTTATCGTTTTGAAATACTAATGCCATTTGGTCATACGCATAAGTCGTTTTGAGTGCATCAGGTGTGCCTTGTGCGACGATTTGGCCGCTTTTCAAGACAATGACATTGTGGGCGACAGCCGCTTCTTCCATATAGTGAGTTGTTAAAAAGATGGTCATATTGGTTTCTTGCTGTAATTTCTTGATGGCTTGCCATACAAACTGACGTGTTTGTGGATCAAGTCCTGTTGTAGGTTCATCTAAAAATAAAATTTGAGGTTTATGAATAAGAGCACGTGCAATATCCGCACGACGCTTTTGACCGCCAGATAATGTGCCGTATTTTTTCTTTTCAATATCATCTAGGTGAAGGTAAGTGGAGACGAACTGATAATTTGCTGTGAGTTCAGCCTTTGTTAAACCATATGTCTTGCCACGGTGTATGATATTTTCATAGACTGTGAGACGTTCATCGAGTAAGCTTTGCTGAAAGACGACACCAATGGATTTACGAATATCCGCATTATCATTTTTTGTATCGAGTGTGAAGCCGTTAATGCGAACAGTCCCACTTGTTTTTTTAACTAAAGTACATAAAATTTCGATCGTCGTGGATTTTCCTGCGCCATTTGCTCCTAAAAAGGCAAGAAGTTCTCCTTTTTGGACTTCAAAGGAGATGCCTTTGACTGCTTCATGCGCACCATATTGCTTGCGTAAATTTTCTACTTGAATAGCAATTGTCATCAAATGCTCCCTCTTCTCTTTTGAATAGATTTGTTCATTTCCTTAACATCTAGCTTTAATAACACATAGATAATACACCAAGTGAGTATATAAATGATGACCATAGAAAGGAGGACAACTGCAACTGTAGAAAGATCTGAAATATCATACCAATGACCGATGTACCCCGCTATTAACACGCAAATGGTAATCGCGATATAGTGAATGATTAACAGAATCGTAAAAGGCAGGCGCTCTGTTTCTAGAATAAGTGAAATTAAGCCAATAATAACACCAAGAACTGCAGCAATCATTACTTGCTCTAATAATTCTACTCCCGTCATCACAGCGTCTGGTTTTGAAAAAACGCTTAGTGACATTAACACATAGGAAGAACTTAGTGAGATAAGTAAACCAATGATCATCATACGTAAAGCATGCATATTAAAATTCCCTCCCAATGCCCAATTGACGTTTCAGTTCTTTTAAATATTTCCGGCTGACGTGAATAGAGACATCGTTGTCGAGCAATAGTTCCGTTGAGCCGATTTTGCCCATTTGAATGGAGGCAATTTTATTGATATTAACAAGGGTCGATTTACTGACACGTGCAAAATCTTTAGCCATCTGTTCTTCCAGCTCATACAATTTACGTTTCGATTCAAATTCCTGTTCTTCAGTCTGTAAAAAAACCTTCGAGCCTTCCGCATAAATAGAATAAATATCACTGATTTTCAACATATGAATCTCCTGTTGTAAATAGCCGTCAATTATCGTCGATTGAGCCGCTTGTAATTGCTTCATCAGTTTTTCAATTTGTTCGTTATACTCTTTTGCGTGTATATGAATCTCTGTTTCGTGGAGCTCACTGTTAATCGTTAAATGGATTTTCATTAGAGGCCTCCTTTCGTTAATGTAAATGTAACATAGAAAATTTTGGATAAGATATGTAGCTTGATAAGTGGTTGAAAATGATTTGTAACAGGCTGTTTTCAGCATATATAGTGCATGGAATGTAGTCGCTAGAAAAAGTCCTTATTCCTTGCATAATAGAACTATTCTATCGTAAATGGGAGATGTAGGTGAATAAGGATTATAAAACTATGCTCCTATCGTTAAATAGTTGGTTTTCTAGGTGTATTGCTGTATTCCATGCCTAGGTTGCTTGGTGCGATAGCAGCTGTGCTTTGTGTACAGTTAGTAACGGCTGTGCATTCCTTCGTAATTTTGGGTTGGTCGTTGTAAGTTATTCAATTCTTTGTACAGAAATTAAGAGCATAGTTTGGCTATATATAGAACGAAATTATAATTGCATAATAAATCCTCAGGTATGTTGATTAGCCAATTTTATCCTATCCTAACAAAAAAGGTGATTTCCGCTACAATCTATAAAAGTGGCTTTATTAATACTGTAAACTTTTATGGAAAAGTTGAGGAATCGCGATAAAAACCATACAATCATTCCCTAATCAACACGCTTGATAAATCCTATAAATATATAACAGACTATTCCATTTTTGATGTTAAAGATGTATTATATATATATGTTTTAGTGTGTGGGTTTTAGAAAAATGGTGTATGCAAAAAATGATTTCCCGGAAAGTATGACCAATAATGACATTAGAGGAGTGGAATAATATGCGTGGATTAATAGGAAATAAGAGAGTGGAAATTTCGAAAAAAGAAGCACTTCAATTTTTAAGATCTGGACAGGTTGCACATGTCGCGACGGTTGGAGAAGATGGATTCCCATATGTAATTCCATTTGTTTATGTGTATGAAGGGGAAGAGAAGTTATATCTTCATATTGGCAATATAAGAGATAGTCATTTTTGGACGAACATTAATAGTAATCCTCTAATAAGTATTGAAGTAAGTGAGATGGGTGCTTTACATCCTGGTAAAAAATATGCTTGTCAGTCTGCATTAGTTTATACAAGTGTCGTACTGTTCGGTGCAGTAAAGCATATAACTAATGATTCAAAGAAAGAGTGGTTCTTTGACCGTTTATTAGAAAAATACGGTGATCCTAAATGGAAGTTTGAAAAGGCGGGTTATCCTGTATTGCCTAAGATTGAATTATTTGAAATACAAATTGAACAAATTACGGGAAAACATAATGAAGGGTTAATGCATTAACCATAATAGGTGTTAGGAGAGATTGGATGGAACTAGTTCACATTGAAAATGAATTGAACGATAAGGCGAAAATCATTAGGAAAGTATTCTCACATGACAAAATGGATATTGTGACTATTCAATTACGCGCAGATGAGAAAATTGCTACGCATGATGCACCAAATACGGTCGTAATTGTTGTACGAGTTGGAGAAGTTATTTTTACTGTTAATGAAATGGAACATACTTTAACATCTAATGATGTAATGGTGATAGAGCCATTTGAAAAACATAGTCTGTCTGCAGTTAGTGATACTGAGATTGTCTTGCTTAAAGCTTTTTAAACAGACATGAAAAGTATAGTTTCGTTATGTATGAATAAAAAGTTCCTTCTCCATTTTTAATAGTGGAGAAGGAACTTTTTTAGACGATAGAATGTTGATCCATACTAGTACCTGTACGAATTAAATAGATGAAAAACCAAACCATGATACAAAATGAGTAAGTACCAATGATGGAAGAATAAAGATCTTGTGTTTCTAAAGGTGTATGAAGTAAAGTAGCTATGCCTATAAATCCACCAAATAGCATAATGAAAAAGCATATACGTAACACCTTCGTATAGGATTGTTCATTCAATGACATTGCAACATCTTGTAAAATCTCGAATAAGAAATAGTAGAAGATAATCATTAGAAATTGTTCGGCTAATGAAATGGCTGTTGAAAAGAACATTATTTCTTGTAGAGGAAGCAACAAATAGAAAAAGTTCCAGATACAAAGTGGGATAGCAAAAGTACGCGCCCTTTTAGCAGATACTGAGTTTACTTTCTCTAGAGCTGCAATGATCAAAATCCAGCCAACAAAATTAGGAAGGACATCAATTGGAATGCTAATACTTAGCCAAATAAATAGATGGCCAAAGATTAGCAGTTTGAAAAACGTTTTCATTTGTCACCCCTCCAATCACGTATAAGCTGACGCATTATCTTTTCAGGGGGATGCCCATATGAATCTAGTATTTGTGTTCGTAGAAATGGAGCGCCATTTTGATCCTCCCCAGTAATTAATAATTGTAGTTGTTGCGCTGATGTGAAGTTATATAAGTTTTGCACATTAATTTTTAGGATTGAGCCTTTTTGTATAGTAGTTGGTAAAGAGATTTCCTTGTCATCAACAGTAGCTGTGAACTTAATAAAAGGCGAAGGACTTTTAATTGTTGAGACTGTGATAGGTGCCTCATTTTGTATATCGAATAAAAGTGTACCTGCACCCTCTGTTGTAACTGTTCTATCCGCCTTAAGAATACTTTGTTCAAATGGTTCTAAAAATGACAATGGAGCGGTTTGTGGTTCAAGTTCTGTAAAATGAAAAGTGGCATTCTTCAATAATTCAGGGTTATCTTTGAAATAGGCCACATCATCTCCAGTCAGAGAAAATCTTGTTTCATATAAAGAGTAATATGTATAGTCGATGGTAGATGAAGTAGATGGTGATTCAAGTAACAAGTTAGTTGGATCCTTCGTATAAAATGAGCGCTCACCAATCGTAATTCTTTCTAACTCTCGATGGTCCTGACGGTTATCGACATAAGCTATTGTCAAAAATTGATGCTCGCCACCTTCTGTAGAAAGGATAGATTCACTTTGAGGAATCGGAATCGGGTACTTGATCGTCGTATTCCTGTAGTATATAAATAAACTACTACAAACAATCGACGTCGTTACTAATAAGAGCACAATGAAACGTTTACTCAAGCAAATTCACCTCGATTTATACATAATTGTTTAATTATACCATAATCAAAGTGTGGTTAATTAAGAAAGGTTATTCAGTATCAGTTTTCCTGATGATTGAATAACCTTTTTACTTAATATTTAAATTGATAAATTAACGAATGGAGATTTTCCGCATTCTTTGCTAATTGTTCTGCGGCTTCATTAATATCCTCCATAGAGTGCAAATTTGTATTGGCAATTTCGGTAACGGTATGAGCTTCTTTTGCGATTTCTGCCATTAAATGTGTAGAGGCATTTGCTTCCTCGATACGCGCGTAAAGTTTCGCAGGCGACACACGCGTCAATACAAACATTTCTACTAATTCATTTTTGCTACATAAACAATTATTAAAAAAAATACTATTTTTACTATTATATAAACGTTTCAAACATTTGTATATTTCAAATGATATAAATTACTAAATTTCCGGAAAATAGCAGAGGCTATGCAAAAGAAAGTTCATTAGAAGTGTAAATTGAAAAGTTTGAAAGAATCGGCACTTACAGATGAATTCTGAAGTAAATTGTAGTGGCATTTAAATCGTTATAGGAAAAATCAATAGGTGATGATAATGAGCTAAAATATTAAACAGTAATCGGGAGAATTTCAAATAAAAAATTTAGGAGATTAGAGGTAAATTACTTGAAAAAATTTGGTGTTAGATTTATGTTCTTAAGAGATATGCAAAATTTTATTTCAAACAACTCGCTGAATAAAATTAAAGTCTCCGGTGAATGTCACAGATTTTGGAAAGTACTAGCACGATTCAAAGTTTGGATGCTAGGTTTCTGCGCTTACGTGTAGTGACAGCGACAAATTTTCTGGGGTGAATTTGATTGGAACTTGGAGGATAAAAACATGCACGGAATTTTAATACGTTATAATGTGTCAGAAGAAACGACTGAAAATAAGTGCTTTAAAAAAATGGATGCATTTGCATATGTTCAGCGGAGCAAACCTCATGCTGAAGAAAAGATGCTTTCATCGGATGAATTACGAAATCATGCAATTCGCTATATTAAAAGTTTAAAAGAAAACGCAAGTGAACACCTGGTGGAACATCGCACGGGTGAAATTGAACATTTTGATCGACGATATACAGAGTCGTTGAAATCAAAAGAAAGTATTGAAGCACAACTCATTAATCTAGAAGAAATTCTACTATTGTTACAATCGATGAATGTCCTAAATTTATCACATGCATTTGTAGAGAATTCGGGGAAATTATTGCGCCAACTTAGCCCTTATGCCAATGATGCAGACCATCCAACATTTCAAACGACGCGTGTAGAGCGCCATTTTTATACGGAATTGATAGAGCATATAGAAGTGGTGCATGCACGTATAATGCGCATGCATAATCCATCCACTATCGAGATGCAGCACAATGAAAAGCTATGGACAACAGTTTGTGGGCAAGCAATTGAAAAAGTAGAGGCACGAATCGAACGGTTTTTGAATGTAAAGGTTAAGTATGAAAAAAAGTTACTTGAGCTACATGAATTAAAGCAACAAAATGTCGAGGCGAAAGAACGTTTGGACCATGCTGTCCATGAGTTAGACCAAATACTAGAAGCTTTGGAATCATAAAAAAAGCATGCCACTAGCAGTACTCTTATAATAGGAGTATTCTAGCTTGGCATGCTTTTATTGTTTTTATCTTTTGATTGGCGGTACATGCGAAGTAGATTAAAAGTGTGTAGTAGTATTGCAATGTAAAATAGTGGGGTGTTTAAAGATAGTCCAACTTGTGAATGACCGCCAAGCAATGTCAGCGTAATCCACAAGCCCACGATATAAATTGTTAAATAAAGATGCTGTTTTAGTGAGAGTTTATCTTCCCGCCCTTTTGTTACCACAAGCTGCAAAATGATAAGTGCAATGATTATAGCGAAAATGACTTTTTTAGAAATTACATCCGCAAATGCCATCGAAGGAAAAAAATCGATTATTACAATGAACGTGAAAAATGCAAGCATTGTAAAGTTAATGAGCGTCGGAAATTTCATGTAAATTCCTCTTCCTACTAAATAATGCGTTTCTCCTTAGATAGAAAACACAAAGGAAATATCGTCCTTTGTGTGCTTAGAGTTTATGTTTTTTCCCGTTTTGATAGGCATGATGAGCCGCTGCCCATAATAATGGTGATGGTTGGTAAGGGGGATTTTTGGAGCTGGTTTTCTTTTTCTTCCGATAATCAAACTCTGTTGCTGGCTTTTCTTGATATTCCTTTGTTTTTTGATATTCTTTGACAGAATCTCGTAGTTGATTTGCACGAGCTTGGGCTTCTTCAGCAGTACCGCCAGATTTTCTAATACCGTCAATCGTTAGTAAAGGTACTTGCATAGTACTGACTTTTGTGCGAGACATACGCATCATCATCTCATTTTGTTCCCGTTCAGCAGAAATACGTAAAATACGATCGACGCTTGCTGGAGCATGTTTTATGAGATAACTAAGTTCTTCAGATGATAATTTTTTTCCACTGTTAAATTTACTAATAATACGCTCAGCCTTTGAGTTACCTTTCCCGGTTTGCATCTTTGCTTCCTGTATTTCAGATAGCTGTTTTTGAATGGATTCTTTTAGGATAGTATCAGAGTCTTTTATTTTATCTTCTTCATCGGTGATTATTTCTGTTGGGTTTGGAGCCGTTGTTAGCGAGGTTTTTTTAGGTAAAAATGTACCCATTGATGGATGAATTTTCATTATATAATCCCTCCTTAATTTAGTAACTATATCGGAAGTATTTGTAAAAGGTGAAGTAGTGGCGCCTCAATTATTTGAAAATATTAAAAATTACGAAACCTAATGAAGGGTTCGCCCGTATAGTAAGTAACACGATGAAAAGGGGTGAAACAATTTGACGCTATTTGGCTATTCGCTGGAGCAAATATATTTAGTTGTTTTAATTTTTGTCGGTCTAGGAACAATTTTGTACATGTTTTTTGGGGATGTCGCAGAGGGAATTGGTGAAGGACTACCTATTTTAAATCCGAGCGTAATTTTATCGTTTATCACGATGATGGCTGCAGCTGGTTATATTTTAGAGAAGCTTGCATGGCTTTCTAGTGGTATGAATATCGTCGTAGCTTTTATACTCGGTGCCATTTTAAGCACTCTTTTCTATTTATTCATACTAGTACCGTTAAAATCAGCTGATGTATCGCTTGCATATACAGAAGAATCACTTGGCGGTCAATTAGGAAAGGTCATTGTACCGATTCCGATAGACGGCTTTGGAGAGGTCGTAATCGAATCAGCTAGCGGCATGATTTCCAAGCGTGCAACGGGCTTTGACAACGAAGCAATCGATTATGATACAACGGTTTTGATTGTGGAAGTGAAAGAAGGTACGTTATTTGTTAGGGAGTATGAAAAGAAATTTATATAAAGGGGAGAGATTTAGATGACAGGGATTTTGATTGTTGTAGGAATTGTTGCTTTTATATTAATCGCAATCGTAGCACTATATGTGACGAAGTATCGTACGGCAGGTCCTGATGAGGCATTAATCGTTACGGGTAGTTATCTTGGCTCAAAAAATGTACATACGGATGAGTCAGGAAATCGCATTAAAATTATTCGTGGGGGCGGTACATTCGTATTCCCGATTTTCCAACAGGCTCAACCACTTAGTTTATTATCTAGTAAATTAGAAGTTACTACGCCAGAGGTTTATACAGAACAGGGCGTTCCCGTTATGGCAGATGGTACAGCTATTATTAAAATTGGGGGCTCGATTACTGAAATTGCTACAGCCGCTGAACAGTTTTTAGGGAAGCAAAAATCGGAGCGTGAAGGAGAAGCGCGTGAGGTTTTAGAGGGACATCTACGTTCGATTTTAGGGTCAATGACAGTCGAGGAAATTTATAAAAACCGTGATAAGTTCTCACAAGAAGTACAACGTGTGGCATCGCAGGATTTAGCGAAAATGGGCTTAATAATCGTATCCTTCACGATCAAAGATGTTCGTGATAAAAATGGCTACTTAGATTCATTAGGGAAGCCGCGTATTGCGCAAGTGAAGCGTGATGCAGATATTGCGACAGCAGATGCGGAAAAAGAAACACGCATTAAACGTGCAGAAGCATCAAAAGAAGCTCAAAAGGCAGAGTTAGAGCGTGCAACTGAAATTGCTGAAGCGGAAAAAGAAAATCAGTTAAAGGTTGCAGAATTCCGCAGAGAGCAAGATATTGCAAAGGCTCGTGCAGACCAAGCCTATGAGCTTGAAACAGCCCGTGCAAAACAAGAAGTAACAGAACAAGAAATGCAAATCCGAATTATCGAACGTCAAAAGCAGATTGAGTTAGAAGAAAAAGAAATTTTACGTCGTGAGAAGCAATATGATTCGGAAGTGAAGAAAAAAGCAGATGCTGACCGTTACGCAGTGGAGCAAAATGCGGCAGCGGAAAAAAGTCGCGAGCTTGCGCAGGCTGATGCAGAGAAATATCGTATTGAGTCATTAGCAAAAGCTGAAGCGGAAAAGATTCGATTAGATGGTCTTGCAAAAGCAGATGCTGAACGTGCACAAGGGGAAACAGATGCTGATATTATCCGTTTACGTGGTCTTGCAGAAGCCGAGGCTAAACGTAAAATTGCAGAAGCCTTTGAATACTATGGTCAAGCAGCTGTCCTCGACATGATTGTGCGCATGATGCCTGAATACGCAAAAGAATTAGCAAGTCCGCTAAGCAATATTGATAAAATTACGGTTGTTGATACAGGTGGTGGAGAAGGTGGAGGCGGTGCTAACAAAGTGACGTCTTACGCGACAAATCTTATGTCAACATTGCAAGAAACTCTGAGAGAAACATCTGGCATTGATGTGAAGGAGCTAATTGAAAGCTATGCAGGCAAACATACACTACGCCCAGAGTTATCTCAAATTGCTACGGGATTAGAGAAGAAACAAGATTCAGTGGAGACAGAGAACGAACCACAAACAGTTGAATAAATAAGCAATAGCTACCTAACGATTTACTTCTCTAGGGTTAAATATTTATAATCAAACTACTAAAAAGGTATTACATTTTAAGGGACTTACCCCATAAGTATAGACAAATAAAAAAAGCATCTTCGATTGAATTCGGGTTTAATTACCCAAAATTTAATTAGGAGGTGTTTTTTCTATGGGGACAAGAGTGAGTTATACATATGAAGTGAAAATGAAGGCCATTGAAATGCGATTAGCTGGTGTGCCAACGAAACAGGTGTTACTCGAATTAAATATACGGAATAAAACGCAAATAGAAACATGGATGCGTAGGTAGGAACTTGTATCATTGTAAGCATCCTTTCCATTCCTCCTAATCGACTTTTTTGCCAATTAGAAGGTTAGTAGTTTTGAAGGGTACGGACAATGATATTTTTGTACGTTTTAAAGGACCCATAACTGCTAGAATTTCCAGTTACATTCTGCTCCTTTTTTATTATGCACTAAACATTTTATATTAAAGTGAAATTCCACGTAATTAACCATATATATAAATTGACCCGTAGTCATAAATGATAATTGTAAAATAAATATTCTGAAATTTAATCAATAAAATAGTAAGATAAATATTGACCGTGAGTCTAAAAAGTATTATAAATAGTTTAGTAGTTATTTCCAAAAAAAGGGGAAATGTAAGTTGTCTAATACACGTATTCATTTTATGGATTTTTTAAAAGTGTTTCTTTCTTGCACTGTAATCGTCCACCATGCAGGTCAACCTTATGGTGGGGCAAATGGTTTTTGGTATGTACGAGATTTGGGTGTCGATTCTGACTTGGGCGTTTTTTTTGGGATAAACTCTGCCTTTAATATGAGTCTTTATTTTTTTCTTTCTGCTTATTTTATTCCTCTTGCGTATAAACACAAAGGGAATATAGGTTTTTTGAAAGATCGGTTGAAGAGGATTGGTATACCTTTATTGTTTGGATTTATAGTAATAATTCCTTTAATAATGTACTTTTATTATAATGAATTTCGTGGTTACCCTAACCTATCGTTATATGAATACTATAAAAATATTTATCTAGGATTTGGTGAAAAACCATTAAATTGGGCAGGACCATCTTGGCCAGACCTTAATTTTGGCCATCTTTGGTTTATTGAACATCTTCTTATTTATTCACTGATATATCTATTAGTAATGTATCTTTTTAAAAATATTAATTTACCAAAATTTTCAATTGCCCCAACACATAAACATATTTTTATATTTGTTATTATCGTATCGTTAATCACTTTTTTAGTTCGAACAAGTTATTCGATTGATGAATGGATTGGTGTACTAGGTTTTATCCAAATGGAGTATGCACACTTTCCTCAATATTTAGCATTTGTAGTTTTGGGAATAACAGCTGCTAATAGTAACTGGATTTATCATATCCCTAAAGGTGTTGGTAATTTATGGTTATTTATAGGGGTTTTATTAATTGCTCTAAATGTCATTGGGTTTGTACCACATTCAAGGGGTGGATGGGATAGTAGTTCACTTATTTATGCAATCTATGAGACCTTTTTATGTACAGGACTTTCAATTGGTTTAATTGAATTATTTCAACGTAAATTAAATAGAAAATCAAAATGGATTGAGACGCTAGCTAAAAATACCTTTTGTGTTTACATTATTCATATTCCGGTTTTAATTGGAATTCAATACATTTTAATTAGTGTACCTGTTTCAGGCTATATAAAATTCGTATTAGCATCACTATTGGGGATTGTCTTTAGCCATTTAATATCGTATTTTATTATTCGGAAATTACCGATTATTAGTCTACTATTCTCTGGTACAAATCATAGACGTTCTCAAAGTTTAGTCGATAAATTTAATAAGAAGAGTATATATTAGTTCTCTACTTGTCTCCAATTCTCTCTTTGACAACATTCCTGCGAGTTTTTATAACCCAGGCTATTCTCGCAGGAGTACTTTGGAAATCAACAGGATCTTTATGAAGATATTCCTTTAAAGAAAACATCAAAACTCATCAAAAGTTGTGTAATAAGATCATCTTCGCCTCCACCAAGACACCAGTGGGTTAATACACCAATAAACATTTGAATAGTTAAGTCTGCCAGTGTTTCAGGGGATAATTTTTGTGTAAATTCCCCCGTTTCTTGTCCATGCTTAAAAATTGGAATCAATAAAGCACGAAGATTATTCATATTATCTATGTGATTATTTAAATTATTAGCACTTGAGAGAGTTGCCATTAAAGTTGCTCTTCTTAATGACCTTGTATAGTTTAAATTATGTACGATATTAATTAACGAAGAGAGTAGTTTAGGTACTACTGGACTTGTGATATTCATAAATTTTTCAGCTTCTGAATAAATTGAAATTCTTTCGAAATCCTCTATGACTGCCTCTTTTGTCGGAAAATAATTAAAAAAAGTACCCTTAGAAACTCCAGCTAATTTCACAATATCTTCAACCTTTGTCGACTCATATCCGTTTTCCGAAAATAATTT
Source organism: Lysinibacillus sp. NPDC096418 (assembly GCF_044762775.1). Classification (NCBI taxonomy): domain Bacteria; kingdom Bacillati; phylum Bacillota; class Bacilli; order Caryophanales; family Bacillaceae; genus Lysinibacillus; species Lysinibacillus sp. NPDC096418. The sequence goes on along the minus strand of NZ_JBIWEY010000006.1, from coordinate 61,168 downwards.
GAAAGCAGCGTTTGTTATAGCTAATTTAGTTTGTCTTTTCTTTTCTTCCCTTCCCAACTTTATTCACTCCATTTCTTACAATAACGTTATTATTAATTCTACTATAAATAACTGTTTAAAAAGTAATTATTGTTTTAATTATACGTATTAAGAAAAACAGACAGCTATTATTGATATGCTCCCAATTAGGTAGACAGATGAAATTAAAAAATTCATCTTATCTAATTGGGGGCATTTTTGTATGGCCTTTTATAAACATCCCAAAGAATTAATGTTATCTATTGTTCATTTATATCAAGACACTAGCGTCGCATTAAAATAGCTTAGGTTTCAATTTGAGTCTGAATTTTCTGTAATTATATTTCTCCATAAAAAAATCCTTTATAATGGTTTGGCGGTAGTAACCAATCCAAATCCAACATAAGGGACAAACACATGGATAAGATACCATATAAAACATCAATTAAACACACTTGCACCTGAAGATTAGTCAATAAGATGTTGATATTTCATACATAATAAAATAGTATGAAAAAAATGAAATTTATTCACTAGTTAAGATATGATACAAAAAAAACGCTACGAAATCAAAGTTTGGGTAGACACAAAACTCCAAGAAATGTTATTCAACAATCGGGCGCGTTTATGGAGTAATGCTGGAAGAAAATGTTCAAACTTTTTTATAAAAACTAAACTTAAAAACGCAAGAGAAGAATCCATTTTGATCAATCTTTTTTCAAAATGGATTCTTCTTATTAATCATAAAATAAGGATTTACGAGGTGTTTTGCTCAAACTTTATTTCAAAGCTACATATATACAAATAAGAAGTTTGATTATATATAATCAAACTCAAAACCTCTAAATATAAGGTCTAGTTTTATTTTATTATACTATTCACCCTATATTAGGACGCGGTTAGGTAGCTATTTTCTATTGAGTTTTCTTCCATTCATTTGCGAGCATGCCATATACAACATGGTCGACAAAGTGGTCGTATAGCCATTCTGCCGATCGAATTGTGCCTTCTTTTACAAAACCTAGACGTTCTGGGATAGCTCGACTTTTTATATTACCCACTGCAGCACGGATTTCAACTTTATTGAACTGAAGCTCTTCAAATGCATACTGACATAAAGCTTGCACAGTTGTTGTCATGATGCCATGACCTTGTACATCATTACTTAACCAGTAGCCGATATAAACGGTTTCATTGGCATGGTTTATGTAGTTGAAACCAGCAATACCCACAGTTTTTCCGTTAAATATAATAACCGTGGAAAGGCATTTCTTCTCATTGAATCCTGTGATACAGCTCTCGATATAATTACGAGTATGCTCTTCTTTTGTCGTCATATCGAGCCAAGGAAGCCACTCGCGTAAAGTACTTCTCGATGCCTCCGTTATAGCAAAAACTGCTTCTGCATCCTCTACTGTTACAGTGCGTAGGGATAATTTGTCATCAATCCATATGTGCATCTCATCTGCCCCTTTTCATTAAAATTCGAGATTAGTTCCCATACAACAAGATTGAAATTAATCGGTGAGTCATTATAACAACGGATTTAAGAACGTTTTAAGGGAGAATGCTCTATTTGGTGAAGAAAACATCAGTAGTTCATAATTGAACCTTTATTTACCATAAAAGGATGTTTCTTTATTGTAATTCATTCTATTATGTAATATCAATTATAGACCGAAAGAATGATAATGTTTTTACGGTTTAATAGTGGACTTGCTACTGTGCAATTATCAATGATATAGGACATCTTTAAAAAGGTGTGTTCGGTATAACTTTGATTTAGCTGAAATTTGTCTATTTTTCGACAATTTAAGATGTATTTCGATTAAAGTTGTATTAGAATAATAGTATAACAATTGATATCTTCAAAGTTTAAAAGTAAAAGCTTAGAAAATAGGTTCTGTGAGGGAAAATATTTCGAAGATGAAAGTATTTTGCACGATGTAACGAAGACTGAAAATTATGGGGAGAACAGAGATGGCGTATATAAAGAAGGGAACAAAAGAGTTTAATAAAGCGAACTGGGCATTATTTTTAGCAGGTTTTATTACGTTTGCAAATTTGTATGTGTCGCAACCATTATTGCCGACATTTTCAGAGGAGTTTAACGTATCGCCCGCAGTAGCTAGTTTATCTTTATCGGTGACAACATTTGCACTAGCCGTAAGCATGATTATAGTGGGCTCATTATCGGAATCTTGGGGGAGAAAACCGTTAATGACTATTTCGATTTTTGCAGCATCGGTTATTACGCTAGCACTCGCATTTTCACCAAACTTTGAAACGATTCTTGGATTGCGTGTAATTCAGGGTGTCGTATTCGCTGGTTTACCTGCAATCGCGATGGCGTATTTAGGAGAAGAAATTGATCCACCAAGCTTAGGCATTGCAATGGGTTTATACATAAGCGGTAACTCAGTAGGGGGACTGAGTGGTCGCGTCATTATCGGAACATTTACTGATTTATATAGTTGGAAAGTAGGTATGATTGTCCTTGGTATTTTAAGTATCATTATTAGTGTGATGTTTGTCTTAATGCTACCGAAATCCAAACATTTTACACCACGACCTTTGCAATTAATAGCGTTAACCAAATCACTCGTTGAGCACTTAAAAGACCCATCCATGCTATGTCTTTTTGGCATTAGCTTTGTCTTAATGGGGAGTTTCGTGACATTGTATAACTATATAGGCTTTAAGTTAATGGCGCCTCCTTACAATTTGAGCGCAGCGATTGTTGGCTGGATTTTTGTGATCTATTTAGTCGGCACGTTTAGCTCGGCTTGGTTTGGTAGTTTGGCTGATAAATATGGAAGGCAGAGAATGCTGTTACTTGCCATTGGTATTATGCTAATGGGTGCCATCATTACGCTAAACGGCTATTTGATCATGAAAGTTTTAGGTATTACTGTATTTACATTTGGCTTTTTTGCGGCTCATTCGATTGCCAGTGGCTGGGTAAGTAAACGTGCCACACACGCTAAGGCGCAAGCGTCATCATTATATTTGTTCTTCTATTATTTTGGTTCGAGTGTTGGGGGAACAGTAGGGGGCGTATTTTGGATGCAATATGGATGGATAGGCGTCATTTCTATGATTACGATCTGTTTACTTATAGCATGTACTCTGACATATATATTAAAGGGGATTGTAGCAAAGAATCCATTAGTATCTAGTCATTAAAAAGGAGTGAGCGACATGTGGAAAATGTCGCTCACTTCTTTTTTTAACCCATAATATTGTAACCAGCATCAATGTAAATCGTTTCCCCAGTGACACCACGTGAAAGGTGGGAAAGCATCACGATTGTCATATCTGCTACTTCATCTTGTTGAACATTGCGTTTTAAAGGCGCAGTTTCTTCAATTTTGTGCAAGATTGTATTGAATGAAGGGACACCTTTTGCAGCTAGTGTACGAATGGCACCCGCTGAAATGGCATTGACACGAATATTGTCTTTACCGATATCTGCAGCTAAATAACGCATTGAAGCTTCTAATGCAGCTTTTGCCACACCCATCACATTGTAGCCATCAAGTACACGTTCAGCACCTAAGTAACTCATTGTGACAATGGATCCGCCTTCTGTCATATACGGATGTGCGGCTTTTGCAGTTGAAATGAGTGAGTACGCACTTGTATCTTGTGCAAACGCATAGCCGTCACGTGTTGTTTCTAAGAAGCGATTGTGTAAATCCTCAGCATTGGCAAATGCAACTGAGTGCACAATACCGTGGATGACGCCAACTTTTTCTCCGATTTCATCGAAAGCTGCTTTTGTACTTTCATCGCTGTTCACGTCGCATTGTACAATGAGTGTACCTTGTTGTCCATAGTTTTCAAGTTGCTTTTGTAATTTTTTTAGTGAGCGCTCTTGACGGTAAGTGAAGATTACATTTGCACCAACATCAAATAAACGTTTGGCAATCCCCCAAGCAATACTTCTGTCATTTGCAACGCCCATCACGACGATATTTTTATCTTTTAATTGTAATAGATTATCCATCATTTATAGTATCCCCTTTTGAAATGATATCTGTTATTAGTACCAACTACTAAAATCTTATCATATATAAATTATGGATGCAATAACAACATAAAAAAGACGATGCACAAGTGGCTCGTCTTTTAGGTTGTTATTTATGAGGACGGTATATAGGCATCGCTCAACATTGGTGGTGGCTCGCTCAACTATGGCAGTAAGTCGCTCATGTTCAGTCTTGACTCGCTCAACTATGGCAGTAAGTCGCTCATGTTCAGTCTTGGTTCGCTCAACTAAAGAAGTATGTCGCTCAAGTTCAGCCTTGGTTTGCTCAACTATGGCAGTAAGTCGCTCATGTTCAGTCTTGGTTCGCTCAACTAAGGAAGTATGTCGCTCAAGTTCAGCCTTGGTTTGCTCAACTAAGGAAGTAGGTCGCTCAGGTTCAGCCTTGAGACACTCAACCTCACCCTTAAGTTACTTCATTAAAAAGTGAATTTTCTTATTTTGTGTTTAAATGTGTATTATAAATATCCAATGCTTGATAAAATGCGTCATTCACTGTTACCCTAAAACAGTTTTTTGAACGAATGGACTGTGCAATTTTCTTGATTACTCGCGTTTGATCCATATGAAAGATTGCATCGTTGGTTGTGAAGTCTTTACTGCTGTGAGTAAGAAAGTATTCTTGCTTGATATTACGATGTAAAATATCGTCCATGTCGTCGGTATTCAATAAATTGTATATCCAAAGGTTGACGGCTTTACTAAATTGGAATGCTGAAATATAAAATAAATCATCGTTATTCATCTTTATTATCTTGTGAAAAATATGAAATTTTTCAAGTTCTTCCGCTAAGAAAGTATTGATAGAATAATGAATGGCTTTTGAAGGGCTAAGGATAAGATTATTCTGATGGGATTTCATAAGAAGCCAGTTATTTAATACAACAGCCCATGTATCTATTTTATTTAAACATGTTGGATGGACATCATGTAAAACAGTTTTCCAGTTTGTCACGAGTTGTTTAAATTGATCTAAATGATTTTGCTGAATATTGTATAAGCTATGATCGATTTCTAATTGATTGAACAGAATAATTCCTCCTATGTAATTCTATATCTCTAGAACAAAAGGAATATAAATCCTAAGTAAATCCTATATGTAAAAATTGCTAATTAAGAAGGCACCCTAAGAAAGGATGCCTTGCTAATTTTATGTGTAGCTGTATAAAGATTACTCGAATTTTAAAGAGTCGCCATCAAAAGTTTCGTCTGCCACTTTGATAGAATCAGTTGGGCAACCTTCGAAAGCGTCTTGCATGTCTTCTAATAGATCTTCTGGAACTTCAGTAGTCCCCATGTTATCATCTAAAATAACGAAGGCAATTCCTTCATCATCATAATCATAAATGTCTGGTGCCGCTGCTCCGCAAGCGCCACATGCGATACATGTATCTTTATCGACAATTGTGTATTTAGCCATTTCTTTCTCTCCTTTTAAGATGTTCCTACGAAAGCTTCATACTCATTCTAAAGATGTTTAACTCACTTTTCAACATAATCCTATTAAATTGGAGGAATTTGCGTCAATGTTTCAGCAAATCTTATTGCAAATTTTTCAGAAATTGAATAATGAACGTACTGTTTCAGCTGCATATCATCTACTACGGGGGAAGCGTTCAGGCCAGACAATTCAAGATGTTGGGCTGTTTCAGTTGCATGCATATTTTGGTTTATTGCCTAAATTAACACGTGCCACATTCGATTCAGAGGTAACTACTTTTATGCAATATAGTTGGTTAGATTTGCAACAATCCGGTCACTATTGCTTGAAAAAGCTTGGTTTACAGCGAGCGGAACAAACACCTGAATTTTTATTTGATGGTTGGCATTACCGGGGGAATGAGCATGTGTTTTTTGCAAGATTATCGTTGGTTGTACAGAGTTTATCCTATCAACGCGCCGATATTCGTTCATTTTCGCCAATTAGTAAAGACCCGCATGTGCAGGCATGGGTTAGATCATTTTTACTCAATCATTCTTACCAATCAGGGCAGTTACAGCAACAGTTATTGAATGAGTGCCAGCAAGTATTGGCCACTATTCAAGTGTGTAATACGAATAAACAGCTTGTGTTATACCGCTTGAGTGGGAATGGTGTGCCAGGGTGGACTTGGCAACAGCTTGCTAGTGAAAGAAAGGAAACGGTATTAGATAGCCAATTAGCATTTATTGAAGTATTACATACGTTATTAAATGAAGTGTATACCACAAATGCCTATCCACTGTTAGGTAAAATTGCGGAGGGCTTGCGGGTAAAGGCGTTGCTAACAGATTCAGCGCAGCAAACCGCACATTTATATGAACAAGGTTACTCGCTTGAGCAAATTGTACAAATGAGACGTTTAAAACAAAGCACTATAGAAGATCATTTAGTTGAAATTGCGATGAATGAGCCGAACTTTTCTATCGGCCCCTTCGTCTCATATATAGATGCTGAAAAAGTTTGGCAAGCATCGAAGCAACTACAAACAAAAAAATTAAAAGCATTACATGAAGCTGTTGAAGGCATGAGTTACTTTCAATTGCGATTAATCCTTGCTAAAGGGGAGGTATAGCCATGCAATTAGAACAAACTTTAGCACAGTATTTTGGTTACACTTCGTTTCGACCGGGGCAAAAAGAGGTGATTGAAGCTATAATTGAGGGGCAAGATGTAATTGCCCTATTGCCAACTGGGATGGGGAAATCGCTCTGTTACCAGTTACCTGGTTATATTTTTTCAAAGCCTGTCCTCATTGTTTCGCCATTACTTTCTTTAATGCAGGATCAGGTAGAGCAATTGAAGCGTTTAGGAGAAAAAAGAGTGGTCGCCTTAAATTCTTTTTTATCAGCGGATGAAAAACGTTATGCGCTTCATTTTTTAGAGCAGTATCGTTTTATTTTCACATCGCCAGAGATGTTGTTACAGCAGCAGGTACAAGAGAAATTGTTGCGAATGGAGCTTAGCCTAATTGTGGTGGATGAGGCGCATTGTATTTCACAGTGGGGCTTTGATTTTCGACCTGATTATTTACGAATTGGCGAGTGGTTTTCGCAAGCTAAGCGTCCACCAGTACTGGCTTTATCAGCGACTGCAACAGACAAAGTATTAACTGATATTCGTTCAACGTTATCATTACATACACCATTTGAATTTATTTATAATGTGGATCGTCCGAATATTCATTTGGGCCGTGTAACCTTTGAAGATAAAGCAGATAAGGCGAATTGGATCATGCATCATATACAAAAAACAGCAGGACCTGGTATTTTGTATATGTCCTCCAGGAAACGTGCTGAGCAATATAGTGAAACGTTAAAGCAAACGGGTATTCGAGCGGCAGCTTATCATGCGGGATTTGGAGCAGAGGATCGTCAGTTTATTCAGCAACAATTTTTAGATGGGGAGCTCGACTGGATTGTGGCGACTAATGCATTTGGCATGGGCATAAATAAGGCAGATATTCGACAAGTTATTCATGAATCGATGCCTTCAACTGTAGCGAATTATATGCAAGAAATTGGTCGTGCGGGACGAGATGGTAAACCTGCACTCGCGACGCTACTTTATAGCGATGGTGATGAAGAACTGGCTAAATTTGTGTCAACAGGGGATTTACCGGCTGCCATTCATGTTGACCGTTATCAAGAACTAGCTATGCAAAGTATCCACCCGTCACAAATGCTAAAAAACGGAGAGGTTGGAGAGACAGCTTTCCGCGTTCTTGATTATTGGATGAAAGAGGAGCCTGTAGACCAGGTGAAAATACGTTTAAATAACTTAGCACTCGAAAAATATCAATCAATCTATGAAATGCAAAAAATTGCGGAGACAAAAGAGTGTATGCGTCGACATTTAGTAGGGTATTTCGGTCAAAATTTACGAGAGAATCCTGAAAATTGTTGTGAAAATTGTGGAATTGAATACAATGAAATTATTAATGAACGAACAGAAGTTGAACAAAAAGTAGAAATGGTATCTTGGGAGATTCGGTTAAAACAGTTACTAATCGGCTTGTAGACAAATAACTACAGTCATTTACTTTTTTCGTAAAGTTCGTCATAATAATATGAAAGAATGGAAGTAAAGTTGGAGGGTAAGACGAATGAGTAAAGAAGACTATCGTGATAAAATCGAAGAACATCGCCAGTCATTTGAAGAAGAAACAGATCAAACAGCATTGTCTAGAGCTTCACGTTTGAGTCGAAATGGCGGCAATTTAAAAAAGCAACAGAAAACGAAACGTAAAATACCACTAATGACGATTTTATTTATTATTTTTATATTGATTCCATCAACGATATTAATTTATTTCTTGGCGTTCTATGAGCCTGGAAAGTCGATTGAGGAAGCGGAGAAAGATACGTCTGGATCACAAGTTGAAATTGAGAACCCAGGCGATAAACCTGATGGCAAAGTAACAGCAGATAAAAATGAAAAAGAAGAAAAAGAAGAAAAAGCAAAAAAAGAAGATAAAGAGAACGCAAAAGCAACAGAGCAATCAAAAAAAGATGCTGAAATGCTAGCTGCTAAGGAAAAAGCGGCACTTGAAGCGAAAAAGGCAGAGGAAGCACGTAAAGCAGAGGAAGCAGCAGCAGCCAAGAGAGCTGAAGAAGCGAGAAAAGCAGAGGAAGCACGTAAAGCTGCAGAAGCCAAAAAAGCACAAGAGGAAGCAGCTGCGAAATTAAAGACACATACTGTAAAAGAGAATGAAAACTTATATCGTATTGCCTTAAATTATTATGGCGATGGCAGTGAAGCAACGTTAGCAAAAATTCGTTCGGCAAATGGCATGTCTTCTGATTCTCTTCAGGTAGGGCAAGTGATTAAGTTACCATAAGTATAGCGAGTATTATGGCATTTACATGAAGTTTTTCTAGTATAAAATAATCGACATACGTCAACAACAAGTAATATTGAATTGTATGTCTAATTTGGCAAAGAGACGATACTTCATGGGAATGTATCGTCTTTTTGCTTTCGTTAAGGAGGAGTGCAGGAATGATTTATGTTGGAGTATTTTTAGTAATTGCACTAGCATTCCTACTCTATATGTGGAAAGTAGCACATGAAAACAATGTGCTGAATCACCAATTGAAATTGGTTGGTAAACGAGAAGAAATTCGCTTGTTTTTTATTTCTGACACGCATTTACGTAAAATTAATCGTGATATGATTAAGTCGATACAAGGTTCTTTTGATGCAGTAATTATTGGGGGAGATTTTGCTGATAGCAGAACACCTATTGAACGCATTCATGACAATTTAGACTTATTAACACCACTTGGACCTACTTATTTTGTCTGGGGCAATAATGATCGCGAAGTTGGAGAGAATCGGCTTCGAGGTATTTTGCTTGAGCATGGTGTACAAATAATAGCAAATGATGCAGTGTTATTACAAAATAAGAAAAATCGTTTTTGGCTAAGTGCCATAGAAGATACGTCGACAATGAAATATAGCTTTGAGGCTGCTTTTGAAAAAGTTGATGAAGAAGATCTTGTCGTCTTTATTTCACATAATCCGGGTGTTTTTGCTCGTGTACGTGCTAAGTTTAGAGCTGATTTAATGATTGGTGGGCATTTACATGGTGGGCAAATCCGCGTAGGTCCTTATGGTGTCCATCCAAACGGTTCGTATAGGGAACGTGATGGCGTCATGACACTAGTAAGTAATGGTTATGGTACAACATTGTTACCACTTCGTTTAGGTGCAAAGCCACAATGTCATATTATTGACATTGATATAGCGGGTAAATAAACAACTATAACTGTATAAAGGGCGTATAATGGTAGCTATAGTCTTTCTTTAGAATTAAAAGGAGTGTCAAATAATGCAACAAGTAGATGCAATTATTGTAGGCGGAGGCCCATGTGGGTTAGCAGCAGCAATATCTTTGCAAAACATTGGCTTAAACCCAATAGTTATTGAAAAAGGAAATATCGTAAATGCCATTTATCATTATCCAACGCACCAAACATTTTTTAGTACGAGTGAACGATTAGCGATTGGAGATGTACCGTTTATTATTGAAGAACGTAAGCCAAAACGTAATCAGGCACTTGTTTACTATCGCGAAGTAGTACGTTTGAAAAATATTCAAGTAAATCGTTTTGAAGAAGTAAGTAGTGTCGTGAAAAGTGGCGAATCTTTTACAGTAACGACCAGTAAAGATGTGTATGAAACACCGTATGTCGTGATTGCGACAGGTTACTACGATCATCCGAATTATTTAAACTTACCAGGCGAGGACTTGCCAAAAGTCCATCACTACTTTAAAGAAGCACACGAATTTTTTGATGCGGATGTATTAGTAATCGGCGGGAAAAATTCTGCGATTGATGCTGCTTTGGAGCTAAATAAAGCTGGGGCACGTGTGACTGTGGTATATCGTGGTAGTGAGTATTCACCAAGCATTAAACCTTGGGTATTACCAGAGTTTGAAGGTGTCGTACGTAACGGTGAAGTGACGATGTATTTCAACACGAATGTCAAAGAAATTCGTGAACATGAGGTTGTACTTGATATAGATGGTCGTGAAGAAATTTTGAAAAATGACTTCGTTTTTGCAATGACTGGCTATCATCCAGATCATGCCTTTATCCGTGCAATGGGAGTGACGATTGATGAAGAATCTGGTCGTCCATTCTGTGAGCCAAAAACGATGGAGACGAATGTGACAGGTTTATTCATAGCAGGGGTCATTGCAGCAGGGAATAATGCAAACGAGATTTTCATTGAAAATGGACGTTTCCACGGGGATTGTATTGCGAAAGCTATTGCAGAAAGAAAATAAGACTGCTGGCTGTATGAGCACTAGATGCTGATACAGCTTTTTTCATATGGGGACACCAAATGGGTATAAATAGAAAATTATTTGTCGCCAAAAGTAGGGAATGCTATTCGATAATGTTTGTTGATTGGAGCGGAAATCAAACCTACGTTATGGTGAATTAAAAGGGGAAATGTATGTTGGCTTTGTTGTACTGGTTATTAAGTTATGGTGTCGGAAACTTTATGACAGCTTTTTTCGTTGGAAAAGTATATAACGTTAATTTGCAAGAGAAACGCAGTAAAAACTTAGGAGCGAGAAATGCGGGAAGTGTCATCGGTAAAGCTGCCTTTACATGGACGTTATTAGGGGATTTATTAAAAGGTATACTGGTTGTCGTGTTAGGGCGTTACTTACAACTTGAGGAATGGGTAATTGTGGGAGGGGCATGCTTTGTTATTCTGGGACATTTATTTCCAGTTTGGCTTAAGTTTAATGGTGGTAAAGGTGTAGCGACCTTTGTTGGTGTGGGGCTCGTCTTATCGCCTGAGTTATTTTTGTTCATGGTCATTGGTACGGTATTAACAGCCCTTGTTACAAGAAGTTTAACACTTGGAATGCTAGGTGGCTTTTTCTTCTATACGAGCGCTATTATCATTTCAGGGCAGTTACAGACATATATACTGTTATTATTGGCTATTGTATTGATGCTTATTAAACATAAATCAAATATTCAAGAATCTTTAGATAGAAAGAAGTGAGTGGATGTATTGGTGTAAAATTGCACAAACACAAGCTGAATTTGATGCCATTGCAAAGTTGAATTATGCTACTTTTATAGAGGAAATACCACAACATGAACCAAATGAATCAAAACGAAAAATAGACCGTTTTCACTCGGAGAATACATACTTAGTTGTTTATAAAGAAACTGAATTAGTTGGTATGTTAGCGTTTCGTGATCAGCGACCCTTTTCAATTGATGAAAAAATCGGAGCTGTCGAGAATTATTTAGAGGAAGAGGTTTGTGAAAAACTTTGTGAAATACGTTTACTTGCAGTGAGGAAGGAATACCGGACAGGGCGGGTATTCTTAAAGTTAGCTCAAGCTTTATATAGTTTTGCATATGAAAAGGGTTATTCTGCAGCGGTTATTTCTGGTACGACTCGTGAGGAAAAAATGTACAAGCAAATGGGCTTTACACAATTTGCACCAGCAGTTGGAGCAGAAGAAGCGAGATTTCTGCCAATGGTACTAACTAGACCGCAGTTTGAACGGACTTTGCAACAGCGTTTAGCGAAGGAGAGTTCTACGTTTTATCCTGGTCCAGTGAAGCAACTAGAGGATCTTGCATATTCAGATATTTCACACCGTTCCCTAACGTTTCAGGCACTGTTTCAACGAATGAGAAAAGGACTTTTACAAATTTCACAGGCGAATTATGTAGCCACGTTAGTTGGGACAGGGACACTTGCTAATGATGTGTTACTTGGGCAATTAAAAGGTCAAAGATTAGGGCGTGGCATTATTTTATCCAATGGAGAATTTGGTGAACGAATAATTGAGCAAGCAAAGCAATGGGATTTAACTTTTGATACGGTACAAAATGTCTGGGGTCATCCATTTGATCCAACTATCATTCAAGAACGTTTACAATCTGGACTTTACAATTGGTTGTTGTTTGTTCATGGGGAAACTTCGACGGGGACATGTAATGATATGGAGTTGCTTGTAAGTCTGACGAAAGAATATGACGTGAAGCTATGTGCTGACTGCATTAGCACTTTTGGTGCAATGCCGTTTTCTCTTGAGAACTGTTATTTAGCAACAGCCGTAAGTGGAAAAGCGATTGGGGCTATGAGTGGTTTAGCGTTTGTTTTTTCACAAGGGCTTGCTGAACCTTCGACATTACCAGTTTACGTTAACTTAGCCAATTACCAACGTGAGACCGTACCATTTACGATGCCAACAGCACTTGTCGCGAATATTGAAAAAGCGCTACAAGCATATCCTGAAAGATTCGGACTATTACAGGAGCGTTTTCAATCACTACAGCAACTATCGGTTGTGGAAAAATATCAATTACAGACGTCGCCTTATCCGATGATTGTCACTCTAAATTTACCGGAAGCATATCGAAATCTTTGCATGGATTTAAAGCTTAATGGATTGTATTTACATGGGGATAGCATTTATCTACGTCAGAAAAATTTTATGCAGATAGCTATAATTCAGCCTGGTTTTGAATCGGCATTCAAGCAAATTAAAGAGATTGTTTTTTATTATGAACAAGTAGTCGGAATATAAAAAGGGACTTTTCCTAAAAGAAAAGATAGTCTTTTGAGAGTATTGCAATCCTTTTGATATACAGGTAAAAATACGCATAGACTCCTGCGGGAAAAGCACGAAAAGTAAGACGCAACAAATCGCGCGTAGCGAGGGTTGCGTCTTACGCTATGCCCGCGGAAAGCGAAGCGGATTTTTACCATATAGAAAAGTAGTTGTTTTGCTTAAAGAGACTTATAGTAATTAAGAAAAGAAATTTTTTAGATCAACTGAGTCATCTACCTGATTGAGACCAATTAATAATTTTAAACGAGCTTTTTGACCGTTTATGCCTGTGGCAAAGAGTGCACCTAGATCTTCAAGCATTTTACCGCCGCCCACGTAGCCATATACGCCTTCTGCAATCCCGTTAAAGCAGCGTGATACAAGCACGACGGGAATGTCTCGTTCAAGCAAAGTTTCAATTCCTTTGACGACAGCGGGAGGCACATTGCCTTGTCCAAGCCCTTCTAAGACAACGCCGTCATAGTGACAAGCAAGTACAACATCCAATAAATCCTCTTCCATACCAGCGTATATTTTTAGCATTGCTACGCGTTTAGATAAATCTTGTAACTCTACATATTGACGACGTAATGGGCCGTGGTGGAATAAAATACGAGATTTTGTAATAAGTCCAACAGGTCCATATTGAGGAGATTGGAAAGTATTTACTGAACTAGTACTTGTCTTCGTTGTATTTACGGCAAGATGAACTTCATCATTCATCACAACAAGTACACCTTTTCCACACGCTTCGTCATCTACAGCGACGCGTACAGCTTCTACTAGATTGTAGACACCATCTGCACCTAATTCATTTGATGAGCGCATAGCGCCGGTTAACACAATCGGTATATGTAAATTTGTTGTAAGTTCTAAAAAATACGCAGTTTCTTCTAATGTATCAGTGCCGTGGGTGATGACAACACCATCAATGTGCTCAGTCGATGCTTTTTCTACAATTAAATTACGCAATATTAGCATTTCATTTGGTGTAATATGTGGAGAAGGAAGGTTGAAAGCCTCTATCTCGATAATCTTAGCAATTGATGCAAGGGCATTACTTTCTTTCATTAGAGGGTTTTCTTTATTTGGTAACACCGCACCTTCTTCGCTCATCGCCATAGAAATCGTACCGCCTGTATGGATTAATAAAATTGTTTTTTTCATAAAATATATACTCCTTTTCAAATTTTCTTGGTCTTTACATGGTATAATATTTAGAGTCTATTGTTGAAAGGGGCCGGCAACATGATCATCCTTTTATCAGCTGCCATTGCTCCCGGTCTAGCGCTATTTAGTTATTTTTATTTGCGCAATCAAATGGCAACGGAGCCAAGAAGAACTTTGGTACAAACGTTTTTATATGGTGCATTTTTAACTTTCCCTATTTTGTTCTTGCAGTATGTGCTGACAGAAGAAGGGGTTTTTCCATATGCTTTTTTACAAAATGTCCTCTTTACGAGTACTCTTGAAGAATTTTTTAAATGGTTTGTTTTATTAATCGCAATCTACAACCATATGGAGTTCGATGATCCTTACGACGGTCTTTTATATGGTGCCAGTATTTCTCTTGGCTTTGCAACGGTTGAGAACGTCTTATATTTACTGTCGTTCGGTCTTGATACGGCATTTATGCGCGCATTATTACCTGTGTCAAGTCATGCATTATTTGGAGTTGTGATGGGTTATTATTTCGGAAAGGCGAAGTTTTCGAAGCTCACAAAAACAAAAGAAATGATTGCAATGGCATTGTGTGCGCCAGTAATTTTGCATATTTTATATAATACAATATTATCATTCAAGGGTCATTGGGTATATTTAATGGTACCTTTTATGATGTTTTTATGGTGGTTCGGTTTGCGTAAAGTAAAACTGGCTCATCATCATCTTGTTCAGCATTTGCATATGCATAAGAAAATATAAAAAGCGTAGAAATCAAAATGGTTTCTGCGCTTTTATTATTAACTTGTAGGAGATATCTCAAAGTTTCACGGAGATATCTCTTTTTCTTATGTAAAAAAAGCGTATAAATTTCTGCAATTGTTTCAAGCTATCTAAAAAAGGAGTGATTGTTGTGCGCTTATTAAGCATAATTTTAAGTTTGGTTTTTGCAATTAGTATCGTCTCAATTCCACAAAACGATGCCTTTGCTTTTTCAGAGCAACAAATATCGCGGGGGGCATATGGAGATGATGTCATTGAATTACAATCTAGATTACAATACTTAGGTTTTTACACAAGCAAAATCGATGGTAAATTTGGCTATAACACGTATTGGGCATTACGAAACTTCCAAGAAAAATTTGGACTTCCTATAGACGGCATAGCTGGTGCAAAAACAAAGAAAGCTTTAGCAGGTAGATCTGATTATGATGAAAAATGGGTGAAGGCTCAACTAAATGCAGGTAATAAGTTCACCTATTATGGTGGAAAGCCACTTGATCAGCAAGTACAGAAAAATCCGAGTGTTGCGAATACGGCCAATAATAATAAAAATAACAATAATAGCGGTGGTGGAGGAGGCGGAAAAAATACGCAACTTCCAGCTAAGTATACGGAGCGAGATTTACAACTTCTTGCTAATGCAGTTTATGGTGAAGCAAGGGGAGAGCCTTATGAAGGGCAAGTTGCCGTTGCGGCCGTAATTTTGAATCGTATCGAGCATCCTGATTTTCCTAATACAGTTTCAGAAGTTATTTTCCAACCACGTGCCTTTACTGCAGTAGCTGACGGGCAAATTTGGTTAGAGCCAAACCAACGCGCAAAAGAAGCGGTAATCGATGCCATGAATGGTTGGGATCCTTCAGAAAATGCTACTTATTATTTTAACCCAAAAACAGCAACAAGTAAGTGGATTTGGTCACGACCACAAATAAAACAAATTGGCGAGCATATTTTCTGCTCGTAGATAGGAGGGATTTTAGATGAGAACGATGCTCGTAATTTTGTCGGCTGCAGTCCTTGGTTTAGGTGTATATAGTTACACTTTGCATAACGACAAGGAAAATCTAGAGCGTACTGTCCATGCACAGTATACAGAAAAATTAACAGATGCTTCTGAAAAATTATCATATTTACAAAGATCAGTGTCACAATCATTATTGTTTAAAGATGATACAGCAGTTCATAACGAACTCGATACAATTTGGCGACTAAGCTCAGATGTGCGTTCATCCATTTCAAATCTGCCAATCGATCAGGAAATGTCGAGTAATTGGTTAGGTTATTTAGGTAGACTCGGTGAAGAAGCAAAGCAAACTGCGAAAACAGGGGACTACGTAGCATGGCGTGAAAAAATGCCGAAAATTTCTTCGAACCTACAAGCATTGTCAGAGGAATGGGCGACAGCAACCACTGATTTTTATAGGCAGGATGGTAAGGTAGATGTATGGATGAATCACGTAGCTAGTAAGGAGCCGAATACTAAATTTGATAATGTGAAAAAGAGCTTGAAGGATTACGGAGAAAGTGATTTCCCACTTACTTTAAGTGAATCCGATTGGCAGAAAAAAGTAGAGCTTAAAGCCTTACAAGATTCACTTATTACAGAAAAAGAAGCGATAGAAAAAGTGAAGACTTTATTCCCAATGATTAAAGATGCAACCTTTACAGTAACGAAAAGTAGTGACACTGCACCGTATCCGTTCTACCATGTTCAATTCCATCAAGGAATCCGTCTCGGCTATGCAGATTTAACCGAAAAAGGTGGGCATTTACTGTCTTATTTAGTGGAACGACCTGTTGATGAGGACAAGCTCTCACAAGATCAAGTTCTTAAAAAAGCAGAAGAGCATTTAAAGAAACTGGATATTACTGATGTGGCATTTGTTGAGTCACGTGAAAATCATTTAGCATGGCATGTAACATTTGCACGCGTTAATCCGAGTGACAATGCATTGATTTATGCTGATGGTGTCCAACTGAAAATCGCAAAAGACACGGGTGAATTACTCGGCGCGAATACAATGGAATATGTTCAGGCAGAGGCGATTAAACCTCAAACGGCAAAACCAATCGATTGGAAAACATATTTCCAAGATGATGTACGTGTTGAAGAAGTGAAAAAAATCTACACAGATAATGGACAATTTGAACAACGCTTATGTTATCAAGTAATTGCAGTTCGCGGTGGAAAAACTTCTGAGACTTTCCGAGTAGTCATTGATGCTGAAAATCATAAAGTACTAAAAGTAGAATATTTATCTTAAAGAAGCAGAAAAAGCTTCCAGATAATATAGCAAAAATTTGTATCTCATGCGATAATGAATTTATATATTTCTTTCGGGGAGATGCGCATGGATATAAAAATTGGTACGTTATTACAATTAGAACCTACTTATAGTAAGCAAATTGAAAAATTCCGCTGTAAAGTTGTCGAGCAAAAAGATAATATCATTTACATTGACTATCCTACGAATGAGAACACAAAGAAAACGGCTTTCTTAGTAGATGGAGCGGAATTTAGAGCAAATTATCAAACGGAAGATAAACAAGCATTTGCTTTTAATACGCAAGTTATAGGGCGTAAAGGTGGCAATATTCCAATGATTATGCTGTCATGTCCAGAAGATTCGGAATTTATTAAAATCCAACGACGTGAGTATGTTCGCGTGGAAACACCTGTAGATGTTGCGCTACGAATGGGTGAACACAAATATCAACTTGTAGCAGAAGACATTAGTGCTGGAGGTTTGGCGCTAATTTTGAATGGCGCATTTTCCTTACAAGATGGAGATGATGTAGAGTTAACGATTGTTTTACCTTTCGCTAACGGGGAGATAAATTATATTGTGACAAATGCTTCCATCATCCGAATTTTTGAAAGAGATACGATGGAAATTGCGACTATTCGTTTAACAAATACAGATGAAATTGATCAACAACATATTGTGCGTTTTTGTTTTGAACGCCAACTAATAAATCGTAGAAAAAACCTGAATCCTTTATAACAGCTTTCAGCACTATTGGATAAAGGTTATGAAGTACCTACAGCTCAAGAAAGTCCTCTGTTTAAAGAGGGCTTTTTGTTATTTCTGTGATACAATATTCTATGATAGAAAGTGGGGAATCGTATGAAAAAAAACATTCAAATTGCTATTGATGGTCCAGCAGGTGCTGGCAAAAGTACAATCGCAAAAATTGTCGCAGAAACACTTGGTTTTACTTATATAGATACAGGTGCAATGTATCGTGCGGTTACGTATAAAGCGTTGAAACAAAACATACATTTAGATGATGAAACAAAATTAGCTGAAATGTTAGCAGTGAGTACGATTGATTTAAAGCCCTCAGAGAAAGGACAACTTGTCTTTTTAGATGGGGAAAATGTGTCTGCTGAAATACGTTCAAATGAAGTAACTTCATCCGTTTCTCAAGTTGCGGCACATGCAAGAGTTCGCGAGCTACTAGTGGCAGAGCAGCAAAAGTTAGCTGCAAATGGCGGTGTAGTCATGGATGGTCGTGATATTGCCACACATGTGTTAAAAGATGCTGAATTAAAAATTTTCATGTCTGCGACAGTAGAAGAGCGTGCGAAACGTCGATTTATCGACAATGAAAAACGTGGTATTAAATCTTCTATTGAGACATTAAAAGAAGAAATTGCGTTACGTGACAAAATGGATAGTGAACGTGAAGCATCACCACTGATTCAAGCAGAAGATGCGTTATTTTTAGACACAACTGATTTATCAATCGATGAAGCGGCTCAAGCTATTTTGAAATTGGCAGAAGAAAAAATGGCTTAAATGCTAAAAATACAGACAATTTTTAGAATTTAAGGATTAATTTTTGTTTTTGTCATCAATATCGAATAAAATAGAAATTGAAGATGCGAAGGAGGGTTACATATGTCTGAAGAAATGAACTATACGGAAAGCAAAACGTTTCAAGAAGGTGATGTCGTAAAAGGTATTGCTGAGAAAGTCGATGAAAAAGCAGTAACTGTTTCAATTCCGGGTGCTCCATTTGATGGAATTGTACCAATTAGTGAGTTATCTAGTCTGCACATTGAAAAAGCTTCTGATGCAATCTCCGTTGGGGATGAATTGGAATTGATGATTACAAAAGTTGAAGAAGAAAACTATGTATTATCAAAGCGTAAAGTTGATGCCTTAAAAGCATGGGACACACTTGAACAACAATTTGTTGCGGAAGAAGTATTTGAAGCAGAAGTTAAGGATATTGTAAAAGGTGGTCTTGTGGTCGATTTAGGAGTACGTGGCTTCGTTCCAGCATCCTTAGTAGAAGATTATTTCGTAGATGATTTTGAAGGCTACAAAGGTCAATCATTATCGTTTAAAATTGTTGAGTTGGATAAAGAGAAAAATCGCTTAATCTTATCTCATCGTGCAGTAGTAGAGGAGGAAAAGGCTTCTCACAAGAAAAATGTGATTAACCAAATTCATCCTGGCGATGTTTTAGATGGTAAAGTGCAACGTATAGCTGCATTTGGTGCGTTTATTGATCTTGGAGGCATCGATGGACTTGTGCATATTTCACAAGTGTCACACGAGCATGTAAGTGATGTAAATGAGGTTTTAGCAGTAGGACAAGACGTAAAGGTAAAAGTTCTTTCTGTTGATCCGGCAAATGAACGTATTTCTTTATCGATTAAAGAAACTCTACCTGGACCATGGGCAAATATCGAAGAGCGTGCAGCAAAAGGTACTGTCCTTGAAGGAAAAGTAAAACGTTTAACATCATTTGGCGCATTTGTGGAAGTATTCCCAGGAGTAGAAGGCTTAGTGCATATTTCACAAATTGCACATAAGCATATCAACACGCCACATGAGGTGTTAAAAGAAGGTCAAACGGTACAAGTGAAGGTGCTTGAAGTAAATGCCGATGAAGGTCGCTTAGCACTTAGTATAAAAGAATTGCTTGAAAATCCTGATGCTGAGGAAATCATTGATTATGAATTACCTGTAGAAACAACAGGTTTCTCGTTCAGTGACGTAATTGGCGATCAACTGAAAAACTTTAAAAATTAATTAATTATTATGAGACGGGGATGTGTAATGTATCCTCGTCTTTTGTTGATTTAAGATTCGGATGAAAAGAAGAGGGGATAATGATTATCACCATAACTTGGGACTAAAATCAACAAGCATTCTAACGTTGTTATCCTCTTTTACCAAAGGTCATCTCCGACTTTTGATGTTGAATCTAATTATTTTAGCTTCATTTTTGACGGAAATTCATGACTAATATTAGCACAAACTATTAATTCAGGAAGCATGGGTGCTATTTCTTATGATATAATGACATTTTTCGTGTATAATAGCGAAAGACAAGAAGTTGGAAGGATGAAGTACAGATGACGAAACCAGTAGTAGCCATCGTAGGTCGTCCGAACGTAGGTAAGTCGACGATTTTTAATCGTATCGTAGGTGAACGTGTATCGATCGTGGAAGATATTCCAGGGGTAACACGTGACCGTATTTATAGTTCGGCAGAGTGGTTAACACATGACTTTAATATTATTGATACAGGCGGAATTGAGATTGGGGACGAGCCGTTTTTAGAACAGATTCGTCAACAAGCTGAGATCGCTATTGATGAAGCAGACGTAATTATTTTCATGACAAATGGTCGTGAAGGTGTAACAGCTGCAGATGAACAAGTTGCAAAAATTTTATACAAAACTAAAAAACCTGTTGTTTTAGCAGTTAACAAAGTAGATAATCCAGACATGCGTGAAATGATTTATGATTTCTACTCACTTGGCTTTGGTGAGCCTTGGCCGATTTCAGGATCTCACGGTATAGGCTTAGGAGATTTATTGGACGAATGTGCAAAGCATTTCCCACAGGATGATGAAGAACAATACGGTGATGAAGTAATTAAATTCTCACTAATTGGTCGCCCGAATGTAGGGAAATCTTCTTTAGTAAATGCCTTTTTAGGTCAGGACCGAGTTATCGTAAGTAATATTGCAGGGACAACTCGTGATGCGATCGATACACCTTATGTATACGATGATCAAGAGTATGTAATTATCGATACAGCGGGTATGCGTAAGAAAGGGAAAGTGTACGAAACAACTGAAAAATATTCTGTGTTACGTGCCTTACGTGCTATCGAACGCTCAGACGTTGTATTAGTTGTCTTGAATGCGGAAGAAGGTATTCAAGAACAAGATAAAAAAATTGCAGGTTATGCACATGAAGCAGGTAAAGCTGTTATTATCGTCGTAAATAAATGGGATGCTATTGAAAAAGACGAAAAAACAATGAACTTCTATACACAACAAATTCGTGAGCATTTCTTATTCCTAGATTACGCGCCAATTATTTTCGTATCAGCAAATACGAAACAACGTGTACATCAAATTTTACCGATTATCCAACGTGTAAGTGAAAACCACGCAATGCGTATTCAATCATCTATCTTAAATGAAGTGATTGAAGATGCTGTAGCGCGTAATCCTGCACCGACAGATAAAGGTCGACGTTTACGTCTATACTATGCAACACAAGTGGCAATCAAGCCGCCAACATTTGTTGTATTCGTAAATGAGACAGAGCTTATGCACTTCTCATACGAACGTTTCTTAGAAAACCGTATTCGTGAAACATTTGACTTTGAAGGTACGCCAATCCGTTTAATTACACGTGCAAGAGCTTAATAAAAGCATAATTTTAATGGAAGTACGTCAACCCGATTATGACGGGGTGGCGTACTTTTAAGCAAAATTTTCGAAAAATTATTTTAAATAAGTTCCTCGTTATAAAAACGAAGGTAACCCACAAAGGGGGATTTTTAGATGGAACGAGTTTGTGTCTTAGGGGCAGGGTCTTGGGGTTCTGCATTAGCGATGGTACTTGCTGAAAACGGGCATGATACACTTATATGGACACATCGAGCTGAGCAAGCAGATGAGATTAATGAATCACATACAAACAGAGCATATTTGCCTGAAACAGTGCTACCTGCAAATTTACGTGCAACTAGTGATATTGCAACAGCCGTTGCTCATTCTGAAACAATTGTTGTAGCCGTACCGACAAAAGCAATTCGTGAAGTATGTGAAAAGATGATGGCGACACTTGATAAGAGAGTGTTGTTTGTCCATGTATCAAAAGGAATTGAGCCTGATTCACTAAAACGTATATCTGAAATTTTAGCAGAAAGTTTACCTGCTGAATTCGTCGAAGAAATTGTTGTCTTATCAGGACCAAGCCATGCGGAGGAAGTTGTACAACATCATCCTACTACGATTACAGCAACATGTGCGAATCTAGCGGCTGCTGAAAAAGTACAAGATTTATTTATGAGTCAATACTTCCGTGTGTATACGAATGAGGATGTCATCGGTGTTGAAATAGGCGGTGCATTGAAAAATGTTATTGCTCTTGCAGCAGGGATTACAGATGGTTTAAATTATGGTGACAATGCGAAGGCAGCGCTTATTACACGAGGACTTGCAGAAATTACCCGTCTTGGTGTGAAAATGGGTGGCAATCCGTTTACATTTTCAGGCTTAACCGGCATGGGTGATTTAATTGTTACATGTACAAGTGTGCATTCCCGTAACTGGCGTGCGGGTAATATGCTAGGTAAAGGCATGAAACAACAAGAAGTGCTTGAGCAAATGGGTATGGTGGTTGAAGGTGTACGTACAACGAAAGCCGCTTATCAATTAGCAGAAAAGTACAATGTGGCGATGCCAATTTCAACGGCACTTTACGGTGTACTCTTTAATGATGTCGAGCCTAAAGAGGCTGTTGATGCTTTAATGATGCGTATGAAAAAACGAGAAATTGATGAAATGATGCAATAATAGTGTTTAGCCTTATGCAATAGTTTTTGCGTCAATACATTAAAGTCTTTCGTCGTAAAATAGACACAAACAGAAGGTCCTAAAAACGGTCCTTCTGTTCTTTTTATATGTAGTGCATAGTATAATATACGTTGGATTACATAACGTTATAGGTTCTGACAGATGTCACAGATTTTGAAAGTGACCAATTGAGGTTAAAACATTCGAAAATCTGGACGAATATAGTGTTGGACTAATGGTAGATGTAAATTATAGAGAAAGGCGGTTGGCTATTATGGGTCCTTTATCGCATATGCATGCGCTGGATATTATGTGGGTTTCTTTTTATTGTATAGGTTTTATGATTGTTTCGGTCGGTTTAATTTATTTAGGGCGACATAAAATTGCCAATGGCTTTCTACGTATCATTGTAAATTTAACTGCATACATATTGTTTGGTCTTGGTACATTTTTAATGGTGCTTATCGTTGCCACATGGCCTTAAATTGAAGGGGAGTAAGTAATATGAAAAAATTAAGCGCTTTACTTTTGTTGGCTATCGTAGCAGTTTTAATGGTTGGATGTGTATCCTCAGAACAAGAAAAAATTGCTCAACAAGTGCCAGACGTTGATAATCTTACAGCTGTGCAACGAGCAGTAAATGAATATCGCGAGGCAACGGGTGGACTTGTACCGATTAAAACGAGCGACATAGATACGGATATTTTTATTAAATACTTGATTGACTTTGAAAAGTTAATACCAGAATACATCACACAAATTCCAGGAAATGCGTATGAAAAAGGTGGTATTTTCCAGTATGTTATTTGGGATCCTGAAAATACTGCTGAAGTAAAGCTAGTGGATTTAAATGCAGCTGAACGTATGCGCGAGATTGATATTCGTAAAATGGGTATGAAGTATTTACCAACGACAGAAGCGATTTCGAATAATGTTTTCAAAATTAACTATGAAAAACTAGGCTATAAATCAGATGTAACTGTGAAAAGTCCATATTCGGGTACACAATTACCACTAGTTATGACGGGTGATGGCGAACTACACGTAGATTACTCGATTGATTTAAACCAATTGTTAAAAGAAGACAAGCCAGATGTAACGCCAGGCGAGGATATTCGACATTTACTCGTTGATAAGTACCCAGTTGTGCCGGCATACTCTATACCTTATACTGTTGATGAAAACGGCGAACCGACATATATGATGGATGTTTATATGGCAGAGGTAGAAAAGAAAAGAGAAAAAGCTAAAAAAGCAGCGAAGGAAGCTGCAGAAGAAGCAGCCAAAAATGCTGAAAATGAATCAAAATAATAAGTTGCTCCTCACATTTGTGGGGAGTTTTTTCATATCTTCAACTTCAATCGCATATAGTGAAAAAGCGTAGATAAAGGAGGCAGAAACCTTGAGTGAAGCGGTATTTAGAGAGATTGCAGAGCGCACAAATGGCGATGTTTATATTGGTGTAGTCGGTCCAGTTCGGGTAGGGAAGTCAACATTCGTAAAAAAAGTAATGGAGTCAGTAGTATTACCGAATATTGTGGATGAAACGGAAAGAATGCGCGCACAGGACGAGCTGCCACAAAGCTCACCTGGTCCAGTTATAATGACAGCTGAGCCTAAGTTTGTGCCTGCGCAAGCAACTCGAATTGCTGTTGGCGATGACGAGATGACATTCCAAATACGTCTAGCAGATTGCGTTGGCTATATCATTGAAGGTACGAAAGGCTATGAGGATGAGAATGGTCCGAAATATGTCCATACACCGTGGCACACTGAGCCGATTCCTTTCCAAGAAGCGGCTAAAATTGGTACGGATAAAGTCATTCGCGATCATGCCAATATCGGAATTGTGGTAACTACAGATGGTACGGTAAACGGGATTCAGCGACGAGCGGCAGAAAGAGCTGAAGAAGAAATTGTTGGGCAATTAAAGGAAATTGGTAAACCATTTGTTATCGTTTTAAATTGTCAAATGCCAGCAAGAGAAGAAACTGTACAACTACGTAATGAATTATTTGAGCGTTACAATGTACCAGTTATTCCAGTTGCAATCGATCAGATGCGCGTAGCAGATATTCAGTATATTTTACAAGAAGCATTATTTGAATTTCCGATTCGAACAATTGAAGTTGAGAAGCCAGATTGGCTAGATGTATTAGATGCATCTCATCCGTTAAATGTAGCGTTAGTTGATTCAATGGAAGATGTGTTATCTTCTGTTATGAAAATTCGCGATGTTCAACAAGCGTCAGATGCATTTAAGGAAATTGATTTCATTGCTTCTAGTGAGGTCGTGAATGTGGATGCTGGGATTGGTACAGCTGTTATTCGAGTAGCCTTACAAGGTGATCTATATAAGGCAGTATGTAATGAATGGCTAGATGAGCCGATTGAAACGAAGCGAGACTGGCTTTTATTCATTAAAGAGGCCGCAGAAGCCAAAGAAGCCCAATTCCGCTTTAGAGAAGCGATTAATGATGCAAGAGAAGGTGGATATGGTGTTACACTGCCAATGATACAGGAATTTGAACCTACAGCACCAGAGCTCATTAAACAAAATAATTTCTTTGGCGTACGCATGAAGGCAAGTGCACCGTCCTATCATATTATTCGTATCGATATGGAATCTGAATTTGCACCACTCATTGGGTCCGAATTCCATAGTCAGCAATTATTAAAAGATTTAAATCACGCGTATTTACATGACCGCGAGGCCTTATGGGCAACGCAACTTTTTGGTACGCCATTACATGAGGTACTAAAGGAAGGCATTCGTTATAAAATGAATGCAGTTCCAGAAACTGCTAAAAAACGTATGCGTCAAACAATAGGTCGAATGGTAAATGAAGGTGAAAGAGGGTTAGTAACCTTTATTTTATAAAATAATGAACTGATTAAAATATGGAAAAATAATGCAGGACTTCACATTTTTATGTGAAAAGTCCTGTTATTTTTGTTTTTTGAGTAAAAAATAGTCTTTTTGGATATAATCATGGATGAATACAGTTGCGTAGCGGTTTTCTATGTGTTACTCTTTTTACAGATTGATTCATGACCCTTTGAGAGGAGGTGAATGGTGTGAATAAAACAGAATTAGTAAACTCTGTTGCTGAAGCTGCAGGTCTTTCTAAAAAAGACGCTTCTAAAGCAGTTGAAGCTGTATTTGATACAATTCAAGATGCTCTTGCAAAGGGTGACAAAGTACAATTAATCGGTTTTGGTAACTTCGAAGTACGTGAACGTGCGGCTCGTAAAGGTCGTAACCCACAAACTGGTATGGAAATCGAAATTGCTGCTAGCAAGGTACCTGCTTTTAAGCCAGGCAAAGCGCTTAAGGATGCTGTAAAATAATACGCGTCTAGTAGTTACATAGAGCAGTCTTCATGTAAACGAACATGAAGACTGCTCTTTTTGATGTAACGCCGGTTATCTGCGTGAAAATGAACGTCAGATGTTTTTGTACCGAAGGCGCATTTAATACATAGAAAATGCACTAAAAATTACTTGAGATATGTTGAATTTTGTTTTGATGAGGTAAGCTGTTTTGCGCTCGCCTATATGATATGCTACGATGCAAAGAGAAATTGTGTAATGTTTTGAACCGCAGGAGGGTTTTTTAGGATGTCGAATGTTGATTTGAAGAAAATAGAGGAAGCAGTAAAAATGATATTAGAAGCAGTTGGTGAGGATGTAGAACGTGAAGGCCTACTAGATACACCAAAGCGAGTGGCAAAAATGTACGCAGAAATGTTTAGCGGCTTACATGAAGATGCGAAGGATTATTTTAAGACGGTATTCCATGAAGATCATGAGGAATTAGTGCTAGTAAAAGATATTCCATTTTATTCAATGTGTGAGCATCATCTAGTACCGTTTTACGGGAAAGCGCATGTGGCATACATACCAGAAAATGGGGTTGTTGCAGGACTTAGTAAATTAGGACGCGCTGTAGAAACAATTGCACGCCGACCACAATTACAAGAGCGTATTACTTCATCCGTGGCTGATACAATCATGGAAATGCTTTCACCTAAAGGGGTTTATGTCGTGATTGAAGCGGAGCATATGTGTATGACGATGCGTGGACTAAAAAAACCTGGTGCTAAAACTGTTACATCTGTTGCGCGTGGTGTATACGCAGAAGATGAAATAAAACGACGTGAAGTATTGTCTTTTATTCAAATGTCTTAAATTGCAGGTCGTATTATGGTATGATAAACAAAGAATTTGTCGGATTTAAGGAGCGTAAAAACTATGGCACAAGATTATATTGTTATCCAAGCTGAGGAAGATGGCGTGCATGTGATTGGCTTAACACGAGGAACAGATACAAAATTTCATCATTCTGAAAAATTAGATGCTGGTGAAGTAATGATTGCGCAATTTACAGAACACACATCTGCAATGAAGATTCGTGGTAAGGCACAAATCCATACAGGGCATGGTATTATCCATAGCGAAGCAAAAAAGTAAAACTAGAAAAAAGAAAACTTTTTAATTACAAATCGTTGCTTATGCTATAATGACACAGTAAGCGAGCGTTAGGTCACGCGAATGATAGACGTATTTGAAAGTGAAGTGGAGAAAGGTCTATGGATTCAACATACATTCAAAATTCAATAGCACAGCTAAAAGCAGATATTTTCATAGATGTTCGTCATAGAACTTTGCAAAAGTACACAGGAAATCCTGTGCTCGATGAAAATCAATTGTTTTTCTTGTTAGTTCCTTTCTTTAATGGAGAAGAGTGGCGACAAGAGCAAACAGAAGCTGCAATTACAGTAGGTATTGTGTACGCAGCACTTGCGGCACATGATCATATAAAAGAATTAGATGCCACTTCAAAAGACCAACAGTTAACAGTGTTAGCAGGTGACTTTTATAGTGGCCGTTATTATGAGATTTTAGCAGCGTCAGGAAATGTCGGATTGATTCGAAGTTTGTCGCAAGGAATAGCGGCACGATGTGAACATCAAATAAAAGTGTACGAACACGAGGTACGTACAGTTGAACAATGGTTTGCAGCAGTAGAAAATATTGAAGCAGGCTTAATTGGTCAGTTTTTTGACCTTTATGGATTTGGGCACTATATAGCTTTGGCAAAAAAATGTCTATTACTCATCCGATTGGAACGAGAATGGACAGTACATCGGAACGGACAAGAATCGTTGCTTAATATATATATTAAAAAAAGTGCTATACATGAAGGCACAACGTATGACGTTGTCATGCAAAATAAAATTGTGCAATTAAAAACAGAGCTAATGCAAGACATTAAACAATCTTCATTTTTACAGCAAGATGTAAAGCAGGCTTTGGAGGCACGTGTAGAAGCAAATTTAGTTTCTACAAACTGATAAGAGAGGTTTGACAAAATGGCTAAATCGAAAGAAGAGCACGTACACGAAGTATTTGAACATATTTCGGAAAGCTACGACAAGATGAATGGCGTGATCAGCTTCCAGATGCATGTCAGCTGGCGCAATGATACGATGAAGCGTATGGACGTGAAACCTGGCTCAAAGGCTTTGGACGTTTGTTGTGGTACTGCGGATTGGACAATTGCATTAGCAGAGGCAGTTGGCGAAACAGGGGAAGTTAAAGGCCTCGATTTCAGTAAAAATATGTTGAAAGTTGGCGAGGAAAAGGTAAAGCCTTATCCGCAAATCGAACTTTTACATGGCAATGCAATGGAATTACCGTTTCCTGATGATACATTTGATTATGTCACAATTGGTTTTGGGCTTCGTAATGTACCAGATTATTTACAAGTGTTAAAAGAAATGCAACGTGTTGTGAAACCGGGTGGAATGGTCGTTTGTTTAGAAACATCACAATCTGAAATTCCAGGCTATCGTCAATTATTCCGATTTTACTTTAAATATATTATGCCGTTATTCGGAAGAATCTTTGCGAAAAGCTATAAAGAATATTCTTGGTTACAAGAATCGGCAAATGATTTCCCAGGCATGAAGAAATTAGCGACAATGTTTGGACAAGCAGGTTTAGAAAAAGTAACGTATAAAGCGTACAGTGGCGGTGCAGCAGCAATGCATATGGGCTTTAAAAAAGTACGTTAATGGGGGAAGGTTTTCACGCGTGGAAAAGATGAAGTTAAAACTACTCTATTCTGATTTGAGATCAGATTTAGATGTCATCGAAAAAGAATTAGAAACAGCGGTGGACTCGTCTTCACATTTGATTAATGATGCTTCTCTCCATTTATTACAAGCAGGTGGCAAACGGATTCGGCCAATTTTTGTGTTACTTGGCGCGAAATTTGGCGACTACCAAATCGATAAAATAAAGGATGTCGCAGTTCCGGTAGAGCTTATTCATATGGCATCCCTTGTACATGATGATGTAATCGACGATTCGGATATGCGTAGGGGCCGTCCGACGGTAAAGTCACAGTGGAATAACCGAGTAGCTATGTACACGGGCGATTTTATTTTTGCACGTGCACTTGAATATATTACAAAGCTTGAAGACCCACTCGTTCATCAAATTTTAGCGCGAACAATGGTAGAAATTTGTAACGGTGAAGTCATTCAAATTGAAGATAAATATAGACTTAATCAAAGTTTGAAAGATTATTTCAGACGTATTAAACGAAAAACTGCATTATTGATTTCTTCTAGCTGTGAACTTGGTGCAGTCGCTGCAGGTGTAGATAAAAAGACAGTCAATCATTTAAAGCGCTTCGGCTATTTTGTCGGCATGAGTTTCCAAATTATAGATGATATTTTAGATATTGTAGCAACCGATAAAGAGCTTGGAAAGCCTGCGGGTAGCGATTTATTGCAAGGGAATATCACTTTGCCGATTTTGCTATTAAAGGATGATCCGCAGATGCAACCATATTTAACAAAGGTGCTTGCAGGCAAATTAACAGAGCCTGAACGTCAAGAGATGTTGAAATATGTGCGTAAATCAGATGCGATCAAGCAAGCAAATATTATGAGTGACAAGTACTTGAAAAAAGCATTAAAAGAGATTGATGCGTTACCAAAACATCCCGTAAAGAAAAAGCTAAGAGATATCGCTTTAGTGATGGGAAAACGTAAATTTTAGCTTTTTGTTGTACAATTGCTCATAGTTTGTTAATATTTATCGGTAGGTGAAAAACCTGTCAGACGAATTTAAGGAGTGTTTTATAACATGGCAATCGAACAAACATTTTTAATGGTTAAACCAGACGGCGTAGAACGTCAAGTAATCGGTGATATCGTAGACCGCTTTGAGCGTCGCGGTTTTGTAATGAAAGGCGCAAAATTAATGGTAATTCCTCAAGAATTAGCAGAAAAACACTATGCTGAGCATGCTGAACGTCCATTCTTCGGTGAATTAGTAGAATTCATCACTTCTGGTCCAGTATTCGCTATGGTATGGGAAGGCGAAAACGTAATTAAACTTGCTCGTACTATGATGGGCGCAACTAAACCAGAAGAATCTAACCCAGGAACAATCCGTGGTGACTACGCTACAACTGTATCTCACAACATCATCCACGGTTCTGACTCTTTAGCTTCTGCTGAACGCGAAATCGGTTTATTCTTTGGCGAAGATTTAGTTTAATCTGAATCTGCTTTAAAGTATAGATGAATATAAACAACTATCGTTTTTTTATAGCGATAGTTGTTTTTTTATTTCAAATTACATAGTGTTATAAGGTGACCTTTCTATTTTTAGAATTGTTTGAAAAATTTGTTTATAGTACAATTAATTTCGTAACTAACTAATTTCTTAAAGGTGGGATTTCATGGATTTAACAGTACCGTTAATGTTACATGCACATCGAACGCCGAACAAGGTTTGTTTAGTTTATCAGGAAAAAGAATACACATATCAATCGTTAAATGAGGAAGTCAATCGCTATGCCAATGGATTAATGGCACAAGGAGTTAAAAAGGGCGACAAAATTGCTGTTTTTATGAAAAACTCGGATGATTTTATTATTGCTGCATATGCAATTTGGAAAGTCGGCGGTGTTCTTGTGCCGATTAATTTCCGCTTAACAGCAAATGAACTGAGTTATATTTTAAATCAGTCAGATAGCGTATTTATGCTAGCAGATGCAGAGCTAGAAGATGTTTGTAAAGAAGTGATTGTTCAGTTGCCCATATCAATATCAGTGGCTATTACGCCGACAGCTAGAACTGAAGGTTTTTTATCATTCCGTGCGCTGCGAACAGATAATATTGCTGAAACTGGTGTTGATCTTTCGCCATTGGATGATGCGGAAATTTTATATACTTCAGGGACAACTGGGAAACCAAAAGGAGCCTTATTTGATCATCATACCGTTTTAAATGTAAATGTGGCCTATAATCATATTGCGAGATTAAATGAAGAGGATTGCTATCTTTTAGTTGCGCCAATATTCCATTCAGCTGCATTGAATTTAGTGTTTTTAACAACGATGTTTAGTGGGGGCACGCTAGTTGTGCATCGTGATTTCCATCCAGTCGAGGTGTTGAAGGC
The DNA here is from genome assembly GCF_044762775.1 of Lysinibacillus sp. NPDC096418. Lineage (NCBI taxonomy): Bacteria > Bacillati > Bacillota > Bacilli > Caryophanales > Bacillaceae > Lysinibacillus > Lysinibacillus sp. NPDC096418. The sequence continues at coordinate 29,751 of NZ_JBIWEY010000006.1, read as the reverse complement.
GATTGAAACGCATAAAGTGACGACTTTCTTTGGAGTTGCAGCTATGTATAATGCGTTTTTACAAGTGCCACCGAAGACATTTAACTTATCCTCCATACGCTTTTGTGCATATGGTGCTGCGCCGATGTCACCAGCACTAATAGAAAAGTCAATGGCGTATTTCGGAACTGACCAGTTTTACAATTACTGTGGTCTTACAGAGGGTGGACCTGGTGGGATTTACCTTTCGCCAGAACAGCATAAAACTAACCTTGGTGCTGGTGGGAAATCTATGCCATTTACGAATGCACGTGTTGTTAATGAGCAAATGGAAGATGTAGCACCTGGAGTAGTGGGTGAATTCGTTCTTCGTGGAGTTACTATCATGAAGGAATATTATAAAAAACCTGAGGAAACGCGTAAAACTTTTGTAGACGGTTGGTTATTAACAGGTGATTTAGCAACAATTGATGTTGAAGGGTTTATTACAATCGTTGATCGGAAAAAGGACATGATAATTTCAGGTGGTGAAAATGTTTACTCAGTTGAAGTAGAACAGGTGCTGGATGGGTATTCAAAAATACAAGAAGTAACTGTGATTGGCTTGCCAGATGAGCATTGGGGAGAAAGTGTTGCAGCTGTCATAGTATTAAAGCCTGACGAAATAATTGATGAGCAAGAGTTGAAGGTTTATTGCAGAGAAAAATTGGCAGGCTATAAAATTCCACGTCAATTTTTTTATATGGATCAATTGCCAAGAAATGCATCAGGTAAAATACTGAAATATAATTTGCGTGAAAGCTTTGGCACGAAAATGATTAATAGGTGAATAGTTTACGAGGATAGCGCATATTGTGCTCAGTGTGCAAAAAAGCTACGTTAAACGAGTCAATAAGGGGGATTTTTTTATGAGAGAAGCAGTAATTGTGGCAGCAGCTCGTACAGCGGTTGGGCGTAGCAAAGGCGCATTAAAGGATGTACGTGCGGATGATTTAGCGGCGGATGTGTTGCAGGCGGCCGTTAGTCGTGCGGGTATCGATAAGGGGCAGGTGGAGGATGTTATTTTCGGCTGTGTCACGCAAACGGGGGAACAGGGGGCAAATATTGCTCGCACAGCATTATTGATGGCTGGATTCCCAGAGACAGTGCCAGGCGTAACGATTGATCGCCAATGCGGTTCTAGTCAACAGGCGGTACATTTCGCGGCACAGGCCATTTTAGCTGGAGATATGGAAATTGTCATTGCGGGTGGTGTTGAGAGTATGACAAGGGCACCGATGTTTTCGAATATGAAGGATGCACATCAGGGAAAACGCTTACAAGAAAATCATAATATTATCCATCAAGGGCTATCTGCTGAAAAAATGGCGGAGAAATGGCAACTTTCAAAAGGTCAACTGAATGAATATGCACTCACAAGTCATAGACGAGCACTTGCTGCAATTGAAGCTGGGCATTTTGAACAAGAGATTGTTCCAGTGATGGTCCCGCAAGAAGATGGTAAATTAATTGCTTTTTCGGTTGATGAAGGACCACGAGCAGAAACGACAATCGACATTTTAAATAGTTTGAAAACTGTCTTTCAAGAGGACGGGTTGATTACTGCAGGAAATGCGAGTCAAATGAGTGATGCTGCATCAGCTGTTGTTGTGATGTCACTAGATAAAGCAAAGGAACTTGGCATTAAGCCACTTGCGAAAATTGTGACAAGAGTTGTCGTAGGCTCAGACCCGACACTTATGCTGACAGGACCTATTGAAGCAACGAAGCGAGCACTTGAACATGCTGGTTTGACAATCGATGATATCGATACGTATGAGGTAAACGAGGCCTTTGCACCGGTACCACTGGCTTGGCTGCATGAAATTGGGGCAGACCCAGCAAAGCTTAATCCAGATGGAGGAGCGATTGCACTTGGACATCCACTTGGTGCAACAGGTACGAAGCTGTTAACAACGATGCTGTATCGTATGGAACGTGAGAATTTACGTTATGGTTTACTTGCAATTTGTGAAGGTATGGGGATGGCGAATGCCACAATTATCGAAAAACTGTAAAAGGGGTTGTGTTGGATGAAATGTCATGAAGTAATAGCGGTTGTAACAGGTGGTGCGTCAGGTTTAGGTGAGGCGACTGTACGAAAAATTGTAGGGGATGGTGGAAAGGCTGTTATTTTCGATGTCAATGATGAACGAGCAACTGCGCTTGTACGGGAACTGGGCGAAAATGTGCAATATGCTCGTGTAGATGTAACGAATGAGGTAGATGTTGCAGCAGGACTAGAACAGGCTCTAGCAGCGTTTGGATTGGTGAATGTAGCTGTGAACTGTGCGGGGATTGCCATCGGAAAAAAAGTGCTATCAAAGCGTGGGGTACATGCACTTGATTCTTTTGAGAAGGTGATAGCTGTCAATTTGATTGGCACATTTAATGTTATTCGTCTTGCTGCTGAAAAGATGCAACATAATGAGCCTGATGCAGATGGTCAACGAGGTGTCATCATTAATACAGCGTCGGTAGCAGCTTTTGATGGGCAAATTGGACAAGCGGCTTATAGTGCTTCAAAAGGTGGTGTGGCGGCAATGACTTTACCAATTGCTCGTGAGCTGGCGGATATTGGTGTACGTGTCATGACGATTGCACCGGGCTTAATAGATACTCCAATGTTTGCGACGCTACCAGAGCCTGCGAGAGAAGCACTTGGAGCTATGACACCGTTTCCGAAGCGCCTCGGTAAGCCAGCTGAATATGCAATGCTTGTTGAAAGTATAATTCAAAATGGGCTGTTAAATGGTGAAGTGATTCGTTTAGACGGAGCCATTCGAATGCAGCCAAAGTAAGGGGGAGTGCTGATGCGGTATTGTTTTGAAACAGAGGAACATGAAGTGTTCCGGAAAACAGTGCAGAAATTTTTACAAAAGCACGCGGCGCCGTATATTGATACGTGGGAGAAGGAGAAGCGTGTTCCATTAGCATTTTGGCATACCCTTGGAGAAATGGGTTATCTTTGTCCACAAGTAGCAGAAAAATACGGAGGACTTGGACTGGATTTTAGATATAATATCGTCATTGCTGAAGAGCTAGAGCGCGTTGCATCTAGTTTAATCGGTATTGGTCTTCATAACGATGTAGTTGTGCCCTATATTGAAGCCTTTGGTACAGATGCACAAAAAAAGCGCTGGCTTCCAAAGTGTGTAACTGGGGAAATCATCACTGCGATTGCAATGACCGAGCCTAGCACTGGTTCGGATTTAGCTGCTATTCAAACCGTTGCTAAAAAAGAGGGTGAATATTACATTGTTAATGGTCAAAAAACCTTTATTACCAATGGGATTCATAGTAATGCAGTGATTGTTGTTGTGAAAACAGATGCAAATGCGGGACATAAAGGAATTAGTTTATTAGTTGTTGAAGAGGGGACAGAAGGTTTTACGCGAGGGCGTCAGTTAGAGAAAGTTGGACTCCATGCACAGGACACAGCGGAGCTTTACTTTGAGGATTGTCGTGTGCCTGTCGGTAATTTACTTGGTGAAGAGGGACAAGGCTTTTATTATTTAATGAACAAGTTACAGCAGGAACGTTTAGTGGCAGCACTTGGCGCGCAAATGTCTGCTGAGGATATGTTTGATACAACGCTTGAATATGTGAAAACCCGAACAGCATTTGGTAAACCAATTGGTACATTCCAAAATACGCAGTTTAAAATGGCGGAAATGGCTACACAAATTGAACTGGGCAAAAGCTTTTTAGAAAGTCTATTAGAGGCACATATGGCTGGGAAGGATATCGTAACGAAAGTTTCGATGGCGAAATATTGGATTACAGAAAATGCGCGTCAAATGGCAGCGCAATGTATGCAGCTTCATGGTGGCTACGGTTATATGGAAGAGTATAAGATTGCTAGAAGATATCGAGATATACCAGTAGCTTCGATTTATGCGGGAACAAATGAAATTATGAAAACGATTATTGCTAAGAATATTGGTCTGTAGCAGCAGTCAGTCTCGGTCGTTCTATATTTAGAATATGAAGGGGAGAGATTACATGCATATGATGGACACACCTTTATTATTAACAAGCTTTTTGAACAGAGCAGAGCGTTTTTTTCATGCAAAGAAAATAGTTTCTCGTACAAGCACTACGACAATTCAGGAATTTACGTACAAAGAGTATGTCAGTCGTACACGTAAACTAGCGGATGCATTAACGAAGCTTGGAATGACGAGAGGTATGAAAGTTGGTTCGTTTGCTTGGAATCACCATCGACATTTAGAGGCATATTTTGCCGTGCCTTGTGCGGGGGCAGTACTTCACATGGTCAATATTCGATTAGCGCCAGAGCATATTCTCTATGTTATTAATCATGCAGAGGATGAAATATTACTGATTGATGATAATTTAGTACCGCTCATTGCACCAATAGCTGCCCAGTTAAAAACAGTGAAGCATTTTATCGTCATGGGGGATGCAGTGACGCTAGAAAATTGTCCATTGCCGAATGCTCATTCATATGAGGAATTACTAGCAGCTGCAAGTGAAGATTTTGTTTTCCCAGAAGATTTAGATGAAAATACTCCGGCTGGTATGTGTTATACAAGTGCGACAACAGGTATGCCAAAAGGGGTTGTATATACGCATCGTAGTATTGTGCTTCATAGTATTTCGTTGGGATTGTCAGATAATACTGGCCTTTGTGAGAACGACGTAGCACTTCCAGTCGTACCAATGTTCCATGCAAATGCTTGGGGGTTACCGTTTGCAAGTGTATTATTTGGAACAACACAAGTGCTGCCTGGGCCGATGTTTACGCCACAAATACTGCTCGATTTGATAGAGCAATACAATGTGACATTAACAGCAGGAGTACCAACGATTTGGCTAGGCGTTTTACAGGAGCAACGCCAAAATCCACGCGATTTATCGTCGCTTCGACTCATTCTTAGTGGCGGCTCAGCATCTCCAGTCGGTTTAGTTCGTGGCTTTGAAGAGGAGCAGGGAATTCCGTTTTATACGGGCTATGGCATGACAGAAACATCGCCACTTGTTAGCCTATCGAGCTATCTTTCACATATGCACAATTATACGCAAGATGAAAAGATGCAGATTCGGTCGTTGCAAGGAATAACGACATCACTTATCGAGACGCGAATTGTCAATGAACAAGGTGAAGTACCGTGGGACGGTATAACGATGGGCGAGCTCACGATACGAGGACCATGGATTGCAGCAGAATACTACAACGATGAGCGCACTGATGAAGCTTTTAAGGATGGATGGCTCTATACGGGAGATATTGCTGTTATGACGCCAGATGGTTATATTAAAATTACGGATCGTACGAAGGATTTAATTAAGAGTGGCGGTGAATGGATTTCTTCAGTCGACCTTGAGAACGCACTTATGACACACGATAAAGTATTTGAAGCAGCTGTTATTGCGGTGCCACATGATAAATGGATTGAGCGTCCATTAGCATGCGTTGTACCAAAGCCTGAGTTTAAAGATACGATTACCAAAGAAGAGTTACTAGAGAGCCTACGTGGTCAATTCCATAAAACATGGATTCCTGATGATGTTCTATTTATAGACGAAGTACCGAAATCTTCCGTTGGGAAATTTTTAAAGTCGAAACTACGAGAGGACTTAAAAGATTATCAATTAAAGGTATAATCACAAAGGAGCTGACCAAGGTATGGTAAGCTCCTTTGACTATATTAAATAACATTTGCGTTGATAAACTTATTTCCATTATTCCTATTAAAGTGGGAGGTTGTTTTCCGCTACGGGATGCTCGCTTTCTGCGGGCAAGCATCGAGCTGATTGATAATTACTCCCGTGTGGTCACCTATATATTTTGAAAAAGAGACGAAACTATCCTTTTGTTTTATCGTATAATCTTATTAAAGGAAGGATGTGGAAGTATGAGTATTGCAATAGTTGCGATAATTGGTGGTGTTGTCATCTCACTAGCGGGTATTTTTACCGATGCACTTACAAGACAACAGAAAATTAAATTAAAGATTGTTCAGCAAGAGTTAGAACTGGAAAAGTTGCGTCTAGAATCGTATACGATGGAAACTGAAAAAATGAGATTGGAACTAGAGCATTCGAAAGTTCAGATGATAGAAACGAAGCAAAGTTTACTGAAGAAACCTTGATTCCCCTTGAAAGCCTATTTCAGTAATGCTATTTTTCCGCTATAATGGAAATAAGACGCTAGAGGGGAAGATGACCATATGTCTGATTATGTACATTTTGTAGAAGGTATTAAGCGTAAAACAGGTATTGATTTAGCTTTATACAAAGAAGCGCAAATGAAGAGACGTTTAACTTCTCTCTATGAGAAAAAAGGTTATCGTAATTTTGTTGATTTTCTAAAAGCGCTAGAGCAAGATCGCGATTTAATGAATGAATTTTTAGATCGTATGACGATTAATGTGTCAGAATTTTATCGCAACGGTAAACGTTGGGAAGTATTAGAAAAGAAAATTTTTCCGAAATTATTACAAACAAATAAACGTTTGAAAATTTGGAGTGCAGCATGTTCAACTGGAGAAGAGCCGTACTCATTAGTGATGGTGCTGTCCCAATTAGTGCCGCTATCACAAATTCAAATCATTGCTACAGATTTAGATGAAAATGTAATTCAAAAGGCAAAGTTAGGGCTTTATCCTGAGCGTTCTTTAGCAGAGGTACCTAAGGATATTCAAGCGAAGTACTTTGAAAAAGAAGGAAACTTCTTTAAAGTAAAAGATGAAATTAAACGTTGTGTAACGTTTAAAAAACATAATCTTTTAAGGGATAATTATGAGTCGAATTTTGATCTGATTGTTTGCCGTAATGTTATGATCTATTTTACTGAAGAGGCAAAAGATCAAATTTATGCGAACTTCAGTAAATCTCTGCGCAAGGATGGAATATTATTTGTAGGCTCAACGGAGCAAATATTTAATCCATCGCGTTATAATTTTGAAGTAGAAGATACGTTCTTTTATCGCAAAAATAGTTAATTTTATAAAAAGCCATACGTACAGAGGACAAGCTTTATTCATGTACATATAGTACAAGCATTAGATATGGATAGAAATACGCTTTTCGCTTGTTAGTGAAAAGCGTATTTTTAAGGATTTTAATGGCTACCTTTTGTATAAATCGTTCAGAATATTCGAAAATAATTGATTGCATTTGCAAAGGCACTGTTTTTTTAGAAAAAATATGTTATAGTGAAAAATACATACTTTAGCGAGTTGAAGGGAGAAAGCGTTTATGCGTTACTTAACAGCAGGAGAATCACACGGACCACAATTGACAACAATTATTGAGGGTTTACCGTCACTATTACCAATTACAGCAGAAACGATTAATCATGATTTAAAACGACGACAAGGAGGTCATGGCCGTGGGCGTCGTATGCAAATTGAAACAGATACAGTAGAAATCGTTGCTGGCGTACGTCACGGGCAGACATTAGGTTCTCCCGTCGCACTTGTTGTTACAAATGATGACTGGAAACACTGGACAAAAATTATGGGAGCAGAGCCATTAGCAGATGATGTGAATCCAGAAGATATTAAACGTCAGATTTCACGTCCGCGTCCAGGGCATGCAGATTTAGTAGGTGGCATGAAATATGGTCATCGTGATTTGAGAAATATTTTAGAACGTTCTTCAGCGCGTGAGACAACTGTGCGCGTAGCAGTAGGTGCTGTTGCAAAAGCATTATTAAATGAACTTGGTATTTCAATTGTGTCACATGTAACAGAAATTGTTGGCATTAAAGCAGATACTTCAGTAATAGAAGGGAAATCAGCAGATGAAATCCGCGCGATTATTGAAGCGGATCCATGTTACTGTGTAGACCCGAGCGCATCAGCCAAGATGGTAGAGGCTATTGATGAAGCGAAAAAAGCTGGCGATACGATTGGTGGCGTTGTAGAAGTTATCGTAGAAGGTATGCCAGCGGGTGTTGGTTCTTACGTGCACTATGATCGTAAACTAGATGCTAAATTAGCAGCAGCAATGCTCTCTATTAATGCATTCAAAGGTGTCGAGTTTGGCATAGGTTTTGAAATGGCTCGTCGTAAAGGCTCTGAAGTCCATGATGAAATCATTTGGTCAGAAGAGGAAGGCTACACACGTGCTACAAATCGTCTTGGCGGTTTAGAAGGTGGAATGTCTACAGGCATGCCGATCGTCGTGCGTGGTGTAATGAAGCCAATTCCAACATTATATAAACCATTACAAAGTGTCGATATCGAAACGAAAGAACCATTTAAAGCAAGCGTTGAGCGTTCAGATAGCTGTGCAGTACCAGCAGCTTCAGTAGTTGCTGAGCACGTTATTGCCTGGGAAATAGCAAGTGCAATTATGGATCAATTCCACAGCGATCAATTACCACAATTAAAAGCTCAAATTGACGAACAGCGCCGTTACACAAAGGAGTTTTGATGTATGCGCGTACCAGTAGCGACAAAATCACATTACTATGATGTTGTGCTTGGGCATGATTTTTTAACCGAAGCTGTACAATCATTTGATGATAAATTGCAAAAAGCAGATAAACTAATCGTTTTTACAGATGCCAATGTATGGGAAGTACAGGGCGATTATTTTAAAGCTAATTTCCCATATGACTTTGAAGTCTTTGTACTTCCTGGTGGTGAAGCTTGTAAAACATTTGAACAATATAATGCAGCACAAACATTTTTACTTGAACAAAAATGCTCACGTAAATCATTCATTTTCGCATTTGGTGGCGGTGCAGTTGGCGATTTAACTGGCTTCGTGGCAGCTACATATATGCGCGGTGTACCATTTATTCAAATTCCAACGACGATTTTAGCGCATGACTCCGCGGTAGGTGGAAAAACAGCGATTAATCATCCATTAGGAAAAAATATGATTGGTGCTTTTTATCAGCCTGAAGGCGTAATTTATGACACGATCTTTACAGAAAGCTTACCAGAGCGGGAAGTACGTTCTGGTACAGCTGAGGTCATCAAACATGCAATGATTTCAAATGCAGAATGGTTACAAGAACTGATGGTTGCAGATTCGGTAATCCACTTCAATACAGATGAATTAGCGAAACAGCTAAAAGCTGGTATTGAAGTAAAGGCGAAAATTGTATCAGAAGATGAAACAGAGCAAACAGTACGTAAATATTTAAACTTAGGCCATACGTATGGTCATGCCATCGAAGCAGCTGCTGGCTATGGTAAAGTGGCACATGGCGAGGCAGTTATGATTGGCTTAGTGTATTGTTTATTACTAAGTGAACGCTATGGTGAGTTAGACCGCACCTTCACGACAGAATTTTTACAATTTGCGTTGAAAAATGGTTATCCATTTGACGCAGTGAATCATTATTCATTTGAAGAGTTAACGGAGTATTTAGTAAAAGATAAAAAAGCAGAATATGGCGTACTGCAATTTGTTTTGCTCGAAAAAATTGGAGAGCCATTTGTACGACCAATTGAACTAGCAGAGTGCAAAGAAGTAGATGCCGAATTTAGGAAACTATTAGCGGAGGTGCTTGTATGATTCGTGGACTAAGAGGAGCAACAACAATTGAATCTGACAAGCAAGAGCTTGTATGGGATGAGACAGCAAAGTTAGTGCGAGAAGTAGTAGCTGCAAATAGCGTCGATGTAGATGATATTGCCTCTATTATCATCTCAACAACACCAGATATTACATCAGCGTTCCCAGCGCGTTCAGTACGTTTAATGGAAGGCTGGCAGTATGTACCGGTGATGTGTATGCATGAAATGGACGTACCAAATGCTTTGCCCTTATGTATTCGTGTACTGATTCATGCAAATGTTGAAGTATCACAAAAAGATGTAAAACACTTATATTTAAATGGTGCAATAAAATTAAGACCAGATTTAGCCCAAGCTAAGTAAAGAGGAGACGGTAGAGATGAAATGGAAACAACAAATTCACGGCATGAAAGCCTATCAACCTGGTAAACCAATTGCAGAAGTACAACGCGAATTTGGTTTAAAAGAAGTTATTAAACTAGCATCCAACGAAAATCCGTTTGGTTGCTCACCAAAAGTAACAGCTTATTTAAAAGATGATGCGACGAATCATGCAATTTATCCAGATGGCTATGCGCAAAACTTACGTACAGCTGTGGCTGAGCATTTAGGTGTGAAAGAAACACAACTTCTTTTCGGGAATGGCTCAGATGATATTATTACGATTATTACTCGTGCTTTGTTGTATCCGGGTGTCAACACTATTATGGCAGACCCATCATTCTCACAGTACTGGCACAATGCTGATATCGAAGGTGCGGAAGTGCGCAAAATCCCATGCATTGAAGGTGCACATGACTTAGATGCCATGGCAGCTGCAATTGACGACAAAACTTCTGTTGTTTGGGTATGTAGTCCGAATAATCCAACAGGCGTTGTTATTCCAGATGCAGACCTACGTGCATTCCTAAATAAAGTACCTAATGACGTACTTGTTATTTTAGATGAAGCGTATATCGAGTACGTGACAAATCCAGGACATAAAGACACGCTAACATTAATCGATGAGTATCCAAATGTCTTATTAATGCGTACATTCTCAAAAGCTTATGGTCTTGCATCGTTCCGTGTTGGCTACGCAATTGGTCAACCAGAAGTAATTGCAAAGCTTGATCCAGTACGTGCACCATTTAATAATACAATTTTAAGTCAAGCGGTAGCCGCAATTGCACTAAGTGACCAAGAATATATTAAAACTTGTCGTGAAGCGAATGAAAAAGGCAAAAAGCAATACGTTGAATTTTGTGAAAAACATAATTTGAAGTACTACCCATCTGATACAAACTTTATATTCTTTAACACAGGCGCAAATAGTGATGTTGTATTCGAAGAACTAATGAAACGTGGCTTCATTATCCGAAGTGGAAATGCTTTAGGCGCACCAGGCTTTATCCGAATCACAATCGGTACAGAAGCACAAAATGCAGCGCTATTAGCCCAACTAGAAGATGTGTTAAAAGAGCAAGGGGTTTTTGCATGACACGGAAAGTACTCGTTATAGGGCTAGGCTTAATCGGAGGCTCAATTGCCCTCGCATTACAAAAAGCGCCTGAAACGAAAATTATCGGCTACGATATGGATGAAAAAACGCGCGAGCATGCAAAGACGCTTCAAATTGTGCATGAAGTTGTAACTAATCCTGAAGAAGCCGCAGCTGAAGTGGATGTGATTATCTTCGGTACACCAGTCAACGCAACACTAGACTGGATGGAACAATTAAAATCATGGCCCCTAAAAAATAAAGTGATTATTACAGATACGGGTAGTACGAAAAAGATGATTATGCAAAAAGCAGGAGAGTTGCGAGCACTAGGTATTACGTTTATCGGTGGTCACCCAATGGCTGGTTCACATAAAAGTGGTGTATTAGCGGCAAAGCCTCATTTGTTTGAAAATGCTTATTATATGCTGACGCCACTAGCTGGTGAGGAAATTGTTAATATGGCACAACTTGAAAGCTTGCTAAAATTTACACATGCGAAAGTTGTAAGTGTGTCTGCTCGTGAGCATGACCATATGACAGCGGTTGTTAGCCATTTCCCACATGTCATTGCTGCTTCTTTAGTGCATCAGCTTGGGGATGAAAAAAGTGAATACCCAATGACACGTTCCCTTGCCGCTGGAGGTTTCCGTGATGTGACTCGTATTGCATCGTCTAATCCGATTTTATGGCGAGATATTACACTACAAAACCGTGATGAGCTCATTGTACAATTGGAAGGTTGGCAGTCAGAGATGGACCGTGTAAAGAGTCTATTACTTGAAGGGAATTCAGACGACATTGAAAGTTACTTTTCTGTGGCAAAAGAATTACGTGATGAATTACCAGTCAGTGCGGGTGCGATATTTACTTCGTTTGATTTGTATGTAGATGTGCCTGATTATCCGGGGGTAATCTCTGAAGTAACAGGCTATCTTGCAGATGAAGCGATTAGTATTACGAACCTACGTATCATAGAGTCGCGTGAGGATGTTTTCGGAGTGCTAGTAATTAGTCTTCAAAATGAAAATGATCGAGACCGTGCTGCGTCGTGTATCCAAAAGCGCGCAAACTTTGAAACATATATATCTTAAAAGAGAAAGCGTCGAACGATCGGCGCTTTCTATCTTCATTCAGAGGGTGCCCAACGCCGGTTGAATAGTGGAACTCAGGCTAAGAACACCGCGTTCTTAGCCTGAGTGACCAACATCCTGTTGGCCCAAAGTCTCCGGCGGATGTAACAGATTTTCTGTGCGAAAGCGAAGCGGCAGGTACAATTACGCCAAGGCGTAATTGTACTTCATATAAGGAGGAGAAAGAACAATGAGTGAAAAAGTATTACAATATAATAAATCTTCCCTACAAGGGATGTTAACAATTCCTGGTGATAAATCGGTGTCACATCGTTCTGTCATGTTCGGCTCCATCGCGACAGGTAAAACGACTGTAAGTGGCTTTTTACTAGGGGAAGATTGTTTAAGTACAATTGACTGCTTCCGTAAACTTGGTGTAGAAATTAATGTTGACGGCACAAACGTGACAATTGAAAGTGATGGCATCGATGCATGGCGGGAACCTACTGAGGTATTGTACACAGGGAACTCTGGTACGACAACGCGTTTAATGCTTGGTATTTTAGCAGGCTCGACTGTTCATACAGTCATGACGGGGGATGCGTCAATCGGTAAACGTCCGATGCGTCGTGTTATCGATCCACTACGTCAAATGGGTGCTCACATTACAGGACGTGCAAATGGGCAGTATACGCCACTTGCTATCCAAGGCACAAAACTACAAGCTATTGATTATCAAATGCCAGTTGCCAGTGCACAAGTAAAATCAGCGATTCTACTTGCAGGTTTGCGTGCTGAGGGCACAACAATTGTCCGTGAAACTGAAGTTTCTCGTGACCATACTGAGCGTATGTTACGTCAATTTGGTGCGCAGGTCGATGTTGAGAACGGTGTTGTTTCCTTTAAAGGTGGACAAACGTTAACGGGTACCCACGTGTCTGTACCAGGTGATATTTCATCGGCTGCATTTTTCTTAGTGGCTGGCGCGATCTGTCAGGGGAGTGACATCACATTAGAAAATGTCGGTGTGAACCCAACCCGTGACGGTATCATTGAAGTGCTTCAAAATATGAATGCGACCATGTCGTTAGTACAGGACAATGATGGGCAAGCAGAGCCTACCGCTACGATAAGAATTCAAACTTCTACATTAAAAGGCACAACAATCGAAGGTGCAATTATTCCTCGTTTAATTGACGAAATTCCAATCATTGCATTACTAGCAACGCAGGCTCAGGGCAAAACTATTATTAAAGATGCCGAGGAGCTAAAGGTAAAAGAAACAGACCGTATTACAGCAGTCGTTGAAGAGCTTAAGAAATTAGGCGCTAATATTGAAGCAACTGATGATGGTATGATTATTGAAGGACCAACGTCATTACACGGTGCAAGTTTAAAGACATATGGTGACCATCGTATTGGTATGATGGGTGCGGTGGCAGCTTTAATTACAGAAGGTGCTGTGACATTAGATGATGCAGATTGCATTGCTGTCTCATATCCAGAATTTTTTGAGCATATTGAAGCTGTGAAAAAATAGTCAACTCAAGACTTCCCAGTACTTTTGGGGAGTTTTTTCTTGTTTAGAAAGTTAATGTCTTGTAGCATAAAGATATTAATGAAAGAATAGGTGAAGATCTGTGAACAATCCAATGAATGAACTCGTTCAAGCCCTTGAACAAGGTGACTTAACGTTATTAGACCAATTACTAGAGCCTTTTTTAACAAATGCGATGCCAGAGGAGCAATATTCAATCGCTGAATTATTTATGCAATATGGCTACATGAAAGAAGCGGACCGTGTACTTGAACATTTACAATTTTTGTTCCCAGAAGAAGCTCAATTGAAAATTGACCGTGCAAATGTATGTATGGAGCTTGGGAATGAAGATGAAGTGCTTGATTTACTGCTGGAGGTTGAAGATACAGCACCTGAATATCCGCAAGCACTTCTTGTATTAGCTGATTATTATCAAATGCAGGGGTTATTTGAGGTGGCGGAAAAGCGTATTAATGAAGCACTAGCTATTTTGCCAGATGAACCATTATTACAATTTGCAAAAGCAGAATTACTATTTGAAACAGGTCGATTTTTAGAAGCAGCACGATTATATGAGGAATTACTTGAAGTGCAAGAGGAGTTTGCGGGAATTAGTCTGATTGAACGTCTTGCAGAAGTATATCGTGCAGGTGCTGCATATGAAACAGCGTTAGAGTTCTATTTAAAGGCGCTAGAAGATGAAGTAAAACCAGATATTTTATTTGGTGCTGCCTATTCAGCGTTCCAATCACAAAAATATGAAATGGCTATTAAGCAATTAGAGGAACTAAAAGAACTAGATCCCGACTATTTCTCAGCATATTTATTATTAGCGGAAGCTTATGCAATGACTGAAGATAATAAAAATGCATATGCTGCTATTCAAGAAGGCTTAAAACGTGATGAATATGATAAATCACTATTTTTATTTGCCGGCAAAATGGCACTAAAAAACAGTCTCCCACAGGAAGCGGAAGGCTATTTGCGTGAAGCAATAGCTTTAGATCCTGAATATATGGAAGCTGTGTTAGCGTTGATGTCATTATTAGCGCAGCAAGAACGTCATGAAGATGTAATAGAACTATTTGAAACGCTACAAAAAAATGATTTTGAGTGGGATGCGCTTTATCCCTATACTGCCGAGGCTTATGCGAATTTAGAACAGTACGACCGTGCATACGAATTTTACCGTTTGGCATATACTGAATTTAAGGAAGACGCAACATTTTTAGAAAAATATCTTTATTTCTTAATGGAAGACGGAAAACGTTCGGAAGCTAGAGAGATAATTGAGCAATTAATTGCATTGCATCCTGGGGAACCACAATGGCAAGAGATGTTGGAGAGCTTAGAATTCGAATAGAGGAGGGAGTGGGTATGACTGCTTCTGTATCAGTTGTCGATAAAAAGGCATTTGTTAGATGGTTCTTGAAAAATTACCAATTGAAACGTCGGGAATGTGTATGGATCTTAAATTACTTATTAAGTAATGATGAATTGCTTAAACATATACGATTTGTAGAAGAAGCCCATTATTGTCCGAGAGCTATGGTGATGTCAACAGTTGAATCAACAGGTGTGCCATTCCGTTTTTACAAAGGAAACGTTATGACAGCAGATGCTGAAAAATCCTTTCATGATTTACGTTTAAATGAAAAAGAAGATATGTATCTGCAGTTGAATTTTCCGAATATACCACCGAGCACGCAATACTTAGCTGTTCTTGAAGAAAATCCATTTATGCCGGAAACGTTACTAGTCAGTGAAAAAGATCGTTTACTTGCAGAAGAAATGTTATCGAGTAGTCTACTGGTGTTCCAACAAGAGAAACTATTAGCACAAATTGATGAGGCTTTAGATCAAGGTGACGAGGAACGTTTTTATGAATTGTCTAACTTACTACAAGCTTTGAAGCTAACAGCAGAGCAAAACTAAAGATTCACAATCCAAAAAATGAGTGCCCTTTATGCATTTCTATATGGTAACATTACAAAGTGAAGTATACATTTCACTTCGTTTTGGCTAACCTAGTAGAAGTGAAAAAGGGTGCTTTTTTACTTTAGCAATACAAGGAGGATTTTTAGATGTATTTTAATGCGAAGGATATAACAGATTTTATGGCACAGAAAGATTTTATCGATACAGCGATTGTACCGCTAGTATCAGTTGATTTATCAAATGAAAAGATCAAGCAAAGTGGTGTAGAAGCGGATTTTTTACTGTCACTAACAGCATTTGTTGAACAACAGTTTAAAGGACGCCTACTTGTCATGCCACCTTTTTCGTATAGTGCTGTTATGAAAAATGAGGAAATGCCAAAAGTGCTAGAAACACAGTTACATAATGCAGGTTTTAAACATGTGTTTTTCATTAGTTGTGACCATTTTTGGACAAATATTGCTGAAGCAGTAAATGTTATCTGGTTACCTGCAATACCGCTTGAATCCATGGATAAAGGCGTGAAAAACTCTATTCTTGAAGATCAATTACGCCAAATTATTCCGGTTTTTTCGACTAAATGGGCACAAAACTAACATATTGTTTCAATATTTGTTCACATTATATTGCTTTCCACAGAATGCTATATTGACCAAGCTATGGTCTTGAGATATCATAGATATGTCCTAGTAATTACTAATTGTAAAAGTATGTCCGTTGGACTGACCTTTAAAGGTAAAAGGGGGGAAAAGGATGAGTAAACAAGTTTCACGACGCCAGTTTCTAAGCTACACGTTAACAGGTGTAGGCGGTTTCATGGCTGCAGGGATGTTGATGCCAATGGTACGTTTTGCGTTAGATCCAGTACTTCAAACTAAAGAAGCTGGAGATTTCGTACCAACAGAGCTTAAAGTGGCTGACATCACTGAAATACCTACTAAAGTTGACTTTACTTTTGAACAAGTTGACGCATGGTACAAGGCTAATGTTACTAACACTGCATGGGTTTATAAAAATGGTGATGCAATCATCGCATTATCACCAGTGTGTAAGCATTTAGGCTGTATGGTGGACTGGGAACATAAAGACGGAAATAAAAATGAGTTCTTCTGTCCTTGTCACGCTGGGCGTTACACGAAAGACGGAGGCAATATTAAAGGTACACCACCTCTAGGTCCGTTGGATGAATATGAAATTAAAGAAAAAGATGGCTTATTAATGATTGGTCCAGCAAAAGCAAACACTCTAGTTTAATCTGTAAGGGGGTACGAAATCAGTGCTAAACAAAATTTATGATTGGGTCGATGAAAGATTAGATATTACACCGATTTGGCGTGATATTGCCGACCACGAAGTGCCAGAGCACGTTAACCCTGCACACCATTTTTCAGCTTTCGTTTACTGTTTCGGTGGATTAACATTCTTCATCACAGTAATTCAAATTCTGTCTGGTATGTTCTTAACAATGTACTATGTACCGGATGTAGAGAATGCTTGGAAATCAGTTTACTATTTACAAAACGAAGTAGCATTCGGTGAAATCGTTCGCGGTATGCACCACTGGGGAGCTTCATTAGTTATTGTTATGATGTTCTTACATACGCTTCGTGTATTCTTCACAGGTTCTTATAAAAAACCTCGTGAGCTAAACTGGATGGTTGGTGTAGGTATTTTCGGTGTAATGATTGGTTTAGGTTTCACAGGTTACTTATTACCATGGGATATGAAAGCATTATTCGCTACTAAAGTAGGTATCGAAATTGCAGCATCTGTACCATTTATTGGAGAGATGATTAAAGTATTATTAGCGGGTGATGCAACGATTATTGGTGCACAAACGTTAACACGATTCTTTGCGATTCATGTATTCTTCTTGCCTGCAGTATTGTTTGGGTTACTTGCAGCTCACTTTATCATGATTCGACGTCAAGGAGTCTCTGGACCGTTGTGATTTTTCTTGACGGTTTGATGATTTTTTAAAGGAGGGGACACTATGCATCGCGGAAAAGGAATGAAGTTTGTCGGCGATTCACGTATTAAAGCGAATCATCGTATGCCGAACGTTCCAAAAGATTATTCCGAGTATCCAGGGAAAACAGAAGCTTTCTGGCCAAACTTCTTATTAAAAGAATGGATGGTTGGTGCTGTATTCTTAATTGGTTATTTATTATTAACTGTCGCTCACCCTTCACCACTTGAAGGGCCAGCAGATCCAACAAAACCATATACTCCATTACCGGACTGGTATTTCTTATTTATCTATCAATTATTAAAGTACACGTATGCGTCTGGTCCATATAATATTATCGGAGCAATCGTAATGCCAGGTATTGCGTTTATGGCACTATTGTTAATGCCATTCTTAGATACAACTCCAGAACGTAAGCCATCTAAACGTCCATTACCAACAGCATTTATGATTTTAACTTTGGCTTCTATGTTCTACTTAACTTGGGAATCAGTTGTAAACCACGACTGGGAAGCAGGTAAAGCGCAAGGAGCTATCGTGCATGAAGTAGAATTCGATAAAGAATCAGAAGGTTACCAAGCATATGCTGCTTCATCATGTATTGGTTGTCATGGTGGAGATTTGACTGGTGGCGCAGGTCCTGGATTAACAAATTCAGGTTTAACAGCTGATGAGATAAAGAACATTGCGATCAATGGTTCTGAAAGTGGTGCAATGCCAGCTGGTTTATGGCAAGGTACTGATGAAGATCTGCAGAAAGTTGCAGAGTTTATCGAAAGTTTAAAATCAGAATAATTTTCTAAAAGAGTCGGGAAACTGACTCTTTTTTTCACATTTTAGACATACTGATAGAAGTGTAGTAGAAGACGAATATAGAGGAGTTTTACATATGCAACTAACACGCGCAAATATTTGGTATTTATTAACGCACCGTTCATTTTTAATACTATTATTAATCGTGAATTTTTTAGGAACGTTATACGGATACTACTGGTACAAGTGGCAATTGGAAATTACGGATCCGATTTTTTATATTTTTGTACCAGATAGTCCGACAGCTAGTCTTTTTTTCTGCTTCGTGTTAGTGGCGTGGATAGTAGGTAAAAGTTGGCCTTTAATGGAAGTACTAGCGCTTGTGACACTTGTGAAGTATGGTTTATGGGCAGATGTGATGAATATTTGGACACTGATTGAAACAGGTTCAATTGGTTGGCAGGGCTGGATGCTTGTGGGTTCTCATTTTGCGATGGCTGCACAAGCTGTTATTTATTTGTCAAAATATACGTTTAAATTATGGCATGTAGGTGTTGCTGCAGTATGGACCTTACACAATGATGTTATCGATTATGTGTTTGGACAAATGCCAATGTATCGAGATCTTGAAGCTTACACAAACTATATTGGCTACTTTACGTTTTGGTTATCCGTTATTTGCATCAGTTTAGCGATTTTTTCTGTTAAACAGCGCAATTATTTGCTGAAATAAAAAAAACTAGCTAGAATTAAGTCATAAAGTTAGAAAGGGGTTAAAATATTGTCAATAAGTATGTATATTATCTATTTTGCAATAATTATGCTATTGCCACTTTATGCACAGATGAAAGTAAAAGGCACGTATAAGAAATTTGCAAAAGTTCGTACAGCGAAAGGACAAACTGGTGCAGAAGTTGCTCGTGCAATTTTAGATGCAAACGGTTTGTATGATGTACGTGTTGTGCCGACACAAGGTGTGTTATCAGACCACTATAATCCGGCGACAAAAACAGTTGCTTTATCTGAAAGTAATTTCTATGAATCGAGTATTGCTGGTGCTGCAGTTGCTGCCCATGAGGTAGGACATGCAATTCAACATAAAGAAGCGTATTCAATGCTTACTTTACGCAGTAAGTTAGTGCCAGTTGCAAATATTTCATCGAATGCATCATGGATTTTCGTGATGATTGGTATTTTTGCAAGTAGCTCAGGTTGGTTACTGCTTGGTATTGTACTATTAGCTGCAGGCGTAGTGTTCCAATTAGTAACTTTACCAGTAGAATTTGACGCGTCTAAGCGTGCACTTGTGCAAATGAATTCAATGGGTATTATAACGAATGAAGAAGAGCGTCCAGCTCGTAAAGTGTTAAATGCCGCGGCATTAACATATGTTGCTGCAGCAGCAGTAGCTGTGCTTGAGTTATTACGTTTGATTTTAATTTTTACGAATATGCGTAGTGATGACTAATTAATAGCTCGTTGTAGTACATTTATTGTGCTACGACGGGTTTTTCTTTTGGGTGGAACTTAGAGTAGGGTCGGAAACGCTCAAGTACTCAGAAATATCGCTCGAGTAATAGAATTTATCCCTCAGCTAAACTAGCTAGCGTAGAAAAAACGCCAGACAAAATTTGTCTAGCGTAAGGTTAGGTAATCGGTTGTTTTTGCTCGTCTAGTGTAAAACCTTCACCTGCGACGTCATGTACTTCAAAAATCGACACGAATGCATGTGGATCGACTTCGTGGATGATTGATTTTAAGCGCACGAGCTCGTTACGGCTCACGACACAATAAAGTACTTCTCTTTCTTGTTTGGTATAATGCCCTCGCCCTTGTAAGGTCGTTACACCTCGTTCCATTCGTAGCGATATCATATCAGCAATAGCACTAGGATTTTGTGAGATTATAATTGCTCCACGTGCTGCATACGCACCCTCCTGTACAAAGTCAATGACACGGGCACCGACAAATACTGCTACGAGTGTATACATCATGGAACGAGCATCTAAAAACGTCAGCCAAGATAATAAAATAACAATTGCATCAAACATAAACATCGATTTCCCCATGCTCCACCCGAAATATTTGTGAGCAAGGCGCGCCAAAATGTCAACACCACCCGTTGTACCACCAAAGCGGAAGACAATTCCGAGTCCGAGTCCAACAAAAACTCCCGCAAAAAGTGCCGCAAGGAATAAATCATCCTTTAACTGAATATCGAACTGATATACCTGGAAGACTTTTAGAAAAATAGAAACAGAAACTGTACCAATTAAAGTGTAAATGAATACCATTTTCCCGAGTAATCGCCATCCAAGAATAAACATAGGAATGTTTAGAAGCAAATTCAGCAATGCAGGGTCCCAACCTAGTGTAAAATATAGAACGAGGGTAATACCAGCGAAGCCACCTTCTCCAAGTTGGTTTTGCATATTAAAATGTACAAAACCAAAACTATAAATCGCTGCACCGAGCATGATGGCCACGATATTGCGTATTTTAATTTGTTTGAGCATAATACCTCCCAGAAGTTTTCTGACAAATGAAGTTTTGCATCTTATTATCTGATATTTTATCGTTTTTGACAACAATGGTGTAAAATATATACGATATAATGTAGGAGTGTGAAAATGAATGACTGAACAAATGACGATGCATGCTTTGCAAAAGCGAGTAGACGATTATATCGGACAATTTAAAGAAGGCTACTTTCCACCATTTGAACTGTTAGCTCGTTTAACAGAAGAACTTGGTGAATTGTCACGTGAAGTGCAAGACGTTTACGGGCAAAAGAAGAAGAAGAGCACTGAGGGATCAAATAGTATTGAAGAAGAATTAGGCGACTTTTTCTTCGTCTTAGTATGTTTTGCAAATGCTCAAGGAATTAAACTGGATGAGGCATTACTTAGCGTCATACATAAATTTGAAACGCGCGATAAAGATCGATGGACGAGGAAGGATGAAGAATAATGGCAATTCGTGTAGCAATCGCAGGACCTAGAGGGAAAATGGGAGCTGAGGCTGTACATACCATCATGAAAAATGGCAAAATGGAGTTAGTTGCTGTACTTGATTATAAAGAGGTAGGGGCAACGTTAGCGGATTTAGATATGTTCCCTTCCAATTATACAGCACCGATTTTCACGGATATGAAAGAGCTTGTAGCAGCGACAGATCCGGATGTATTAGTTGATCTAACAAATCCGCATTCCGTCTATAAGCACACAAAAGAAGCATTAGCATTAAGTGTAAGACCTGTTATCGGTACAACTGGCTTTACGGATGCTCAACTAGAGGAATTAACAGCACTGGCGAGAGAAAAGGAACTAGGTTGCATTATTGCACCAAACTTTGCCATTGGTGCGATTTTAATGATGAAGTTCGCCAAAGAAGCAGCGAAATATTTACCGGATGTTGAAATTATTGAAATGCACCATGATCAAAAGTTAGATGCACCATCTGGTACTGGTGTAAAGACAGCGCAAATGATTCAAGAAGTACGTGCACAGAAAAAACAAGGCCATTTAGAAGAAACTGAAACACTTGAAGGCGCAAGAGGTGCTGATTTTGATGGCATGCGAATTCACTCAGTACGTTTACCTGGTTTAGTAGCGCATCAACAAGTATTATTTGGTGGGGAAGGTCAACTTCTAACCATTCGTCATGACTCGTTAAATCGTGCTTCATTTATGTCGGGTGTAGCATTTTGCGTAGAAGAAGTCATGAAGATGGATCAACTAGTATATGGGCTGGAAAACATTATTTAATCATAGATGAACAGAGGGCATACCTCTTTTCAAAACATAACAAAACTTAACTACCACAAGGTAAATTTGAGTAGAATAGGGATGATCGCTATGAAAATCGCATTAATTGCACATGATCGTAAAAAGGATAATTTAATACAATTTGCTATTGCCTACAGAGACATTTTAAGTGAGCATACGCTCTATGCGACAGGTACAACAGGACAGAGAGTTATAGATGCAACAGCTCTAGAGGTAACACGTTTCCGTTCAGGTCCATTAGGCGGCGACCAACAAATTGGCGCGATGATAGCAGAAAATGATATGGACATGATCATATTTTTCCGTGATCCGTTAACAGCCCAACCACATGAGCCAGATGTTTCTGCACTTATTCGTCTTTGTGATGTTTATCAGATTCCACTAGCTACGAATATGGGAACAGCAGAAATATTATTAAAAGGGCTACAAGAAGGATTTGTAGACTGGAGATTGATTGAGGAGAGACGTAATTAACCTGATTTAGTGGTACTTGTTACACACACTAAATTTAGTTAATGCCTTAGACGGATGTCGCGGTTTTTATGAGAAAAGAGTCGTGCTGGCACGATTCAAAATCTGGACACAATTTTTTGTGTACCGAAAGCGTTGTAGAACGCAGCGACAGGTACAAATACGTTTAGACGTATTTGACTTAGAAAGGATGATAATCGAATGAGAAAGCTAAAAATCGGCATTACTTGTTACCCAACTGTTGGGGGCTCTGGTGTGATTGCAACAGAATTAGGGAAAATGCTTGCAGAGAGAGGACACGAAATTCATTTCATCACCTCAAGCGTACCATTTCGATTAAACAAAATTTATCCGACCGTCTTTTTCCATGAAGTAGAAGTAAGTAATTATTCAGTTTTTCAATATTCGCCGTATGACATCGCACTTGCGAGTAAAATGGCGGATGTGATTAAAGATGAAGGGCTAGACGTATTACATGTGCATTATGCAATTCCGCATGCTGTATGTGCAGTATTAGCTCGTGATATGAGTGGGCAGGATGTTGGTATTGTGACGACATTACATGGTACAGATATTTCTGTGCTTGGTCAGGATTCAACGCTTGCGCAGGCGATTAAATATGGTATTGATAAATCTGACGTTGTGACAACAGTGTCAGAATCTTTAAAAGAACAAACTTATGAACTAATTGATACGGTGAAACCAATCGACACGATTTATAATTTTGTCGATGAACGTGAATATCGCCAATTAGATCCTGGTGATTTAAAAGAACAGTTTGGCATTCAGCCGGATGAAAAGGTCCTTATTCATGTGTCCAACTTCCGGAAAATTAAAAACTTACCACATATTATCGATGCATTTATGAAAATTCGTGCTCATACGAAAGCAAAGTTACTACTTGTAGGAGACGGTCCGGAAAAACATCGTATTATGGATCTGGTAAAAGAAAGTCCTTACGCAAAAGATGTATTATTTTTAGGCAAGCAGGAAAACTTAGCCGAGTTGTATTCAATTAGTGATCTTAAACTGTTACTGTCACAACAAGAATCATTTGGACTTGTATTACTTGAAGCAATGGCTTGTGGTGTGCCGTGTATCGGTTCGGCTGTAGGCGGCATTCCAGAAGTCATTGAACACGGAGTAGATGGCTATATAGTGGAGCAAGGTAACACGGATGCAGTTGCACAATATGCAATTGAATTATTAAACGATGAAGAAAAATTACAAAGCTTCCGTGAGGCTGCAATGCGCGCTGTAAGTACAAAATTCCACTCAACTAAAATTGTCGAGCAATATGAAAATCTGTACGAGAAGGTTGCTGAAAAAAAGCATGCAAAACAACAATGAATGGCAAGCGGCATTTACTGTCATTAAACAACTAGAAGATGCAGGCTTTGAGGCAGTCGTCGTAGGGGGCGCTGTGAGAGATGCATTACTTGGCCGCGCTGTGCACGATGTGGATGTTGCAACGAGTGCGATGCCATCCGAGGTTAAAGAGATTTTCACGCGTACAATAGATATTGGGATACAGCATGGCACGGTCCTAGTACTCGTACCTGAAGCCCCTGTTGAAGTAACGACCTATCGTACAGATGGTGATTATACCGATCATCGTCGACCAGAGGCCGTGCAATTTGTACGCTCATTAGCAGAGGATTTAAAGCGCCGTGATTTTACGATGAATGCCATTGCAATGCGTAGTGACGGTTCTTTTGTCGATTATTATGGTGGTCAAGAAGATATAGAGGCTTGTGTAATCCGAGCAGTTGGGGAAGCACAGGCTCGTTTTGCAGAAGACGCACTTCGCATGTTAAGGGCAGTGCGTTTTTCTGCGCAACTTAGTTTTACAATCGAGCCTACCACGATGCAGGCGATGCGTGAGCAAGCCGCTGATATCGAATGGATTGCAAAAGAACGGGTAAAAGCAGAGTTCGATAAGCTATGGGTAGGCAAAAACGTCTATAATGGGATGTTGAAGCTTCAAGAAAGTGGCTTAGCGGCGCATCTGACAGGGGAATTTGAAGCAGAACAATGGCAAGGTTTTAGTACACAGGATGCGCAGGTTGGCTGGGCTTATTTTTCATTGCTACAGGGCGAAAATTGGTCAGAAGTTTTACGTAGCTATCGTCTATCGAATAAGGAAACCTCATTTGTGAAGGCAGTTTTAGCAGCTTTTGAGGCGCTAAAAGTAGGCTGGAATAAAATGGACTATTTCTCGTATTCGGAAGTGGAGCTAGACGCTGCACTTGATTTTGCCAAGTTGCAAAAGTTTCAGGTTGAAGTGACACAGGACGCTATTCGCGCTGCACAGACGAACTTGCCAATAAGAACGCGAAACGAACTTGTGGTCAACGGGCTTGATCTGCAAAAATGGTCTGGACAAAAGCGGGGACCGTGGTTGAAAGAAGCACTACAAACAATGCTAGAAGTAGTAGTTGCTGGCGAGGTAGCAAATAGTAGGGAAGACATTCAGGCTTGGTTTGAGCGTTTCTATGAAGAATGTTAACTCAACATCCAAAAAGATCAGGTACTCCATTACGGGCCTGATCTTTTTTGTGCGTTATGATTCAGAAAGTTCCTTTTGGATTTTCAGACGGTAGTCTTCACTTCCGAGTAATTTTGACTCGAAAGAATTCATATTATTTCGGAGCATTAGTCCTTGCCAGAAATTCAAGTCATCTGTCAGAATTACAATTTCAAACTTATCACCTTTGTGATCTTCAGCATACATTGCCTCGGTAAGCACAAATGCGGTTGAACCACCTTTTGCTCCAAAATGGATAAAACGCTCATGATTAACTGGGTTATATTGCATTGGCCACTCTAGTAACTCTCTTGCGATGTCTCCGGCTCCCTCAGGAAGTTCGTCATTTGAAATGATCGCTAAAAACTTCCCGTAATCATTGGCAGATGCACCTATTAAGCGATCGGACCATACTCTTTGAAGGTTCATAGGCAAATCAAATGAAATATCTTCAATTTTGATGGTCCCATCTTTCATTTGTTCACTTAATTTTGCCGCTGTAGAACGATAGATTTCCATCGGCATCTCTTTAATCTCTTGGATTAACTGCTTTTCACTCTTCGATGTACTATCCATGTGTTTAGAGATTAATAGTGCACTGACAATTGGATAAACCTCTTCATGCTGTGTAAGACCTAGGGAGTTTGCTCGCTCATTGATGTTAGCGATGCCAAGTAGATCAATGAGATAATCCGTATTGGCATTGGAGCTATAGGTGATCATTCCTTTCGCAACATCATGCAGTGATACTTCATTATTTTTAATGCTTCCTTTACTGTCCATCTCTGTCAACCAATCTTTATGTGCGTTGCCATTTGAGTTTTTATAATCGTAACGCTTTAAATCGTCTACCGATACGGAGCTGTCTTTAGTTAGTAACCCTGCATCGATTTGCATCGCATACTCGACAGCAATTAGCATTTTGACTGTGCTTGCTAGGGGACGGACTATATCTGATTGATAAGTTATTAATTGTTCATCATTTTCTGCGACATAAAGGGAAGTTGTTTGTGGATTATTCTTTAAATGCTTCAGAACATAATCAGGATTATCACGGAAAATAAAATAGCCTACAATACTAATAACTAGAATAGTTGAAAAATAAATTATCAAACGCTTCTTCGTATACGTTTTTTTATCGAATACAATCATGGCAATGAAACCAGCAATTAGTGCAAATAAATAATTAACGCTAAAAACTAACACAGCAACGATGATACCGATCACAATCGTTACCGTTACAATTGCTTTACTAATTTCCTCTTTTGACCGATTCTCTTTTTTTAGTAAAGGCAAGAGTGTAAAAATGATAATTCCCAGCATCCCAATCCACGCGATAATATTCATGTAGCAATTTCCCTTCTACTGATTTTTATCAACCATTATAGAAATAGGTTACATTCAATACTTTCGTTTTAATACAGTTAAGCTGACCGCTTGAAGAATCATTAATCCTGTGAGTAAATACCAAATGGTTAATTTGTAAGTGTCATAACTCAGTGTTCGGACGAACTGATCATACATCTCGATTAAAAACCATCCCAACGGCATTAAAGGGAATACGATACCGTACGATTTACTTGAAATGCTTTTTCCGCATTCATCTTTATTCTCTTCGCTCCATTCAAATTTTAATGAAATAAATACTGCAATAAAGAAAATCAATACATAAATAAGAGACAAGATTGTTGAAAAAATCTCCATTTTTACTGTTCCTCCTCCACTTCATATTGAAAAACTTCGTGTAAATCTACACCAAACATTAGAGAGATATCAAACGCTAATTTTAAGGACGGATTGTATTTATTTTTTTCAAGTGAAATAATGGTCTGTCTACTCACGCCTAATCGATCAGCAACCTCTCTTTGGGATAAACCTCTTTCAGCTCTTAATACAACAATTCTGTTTCGAATCTTTCTTTCGTTATTTAATGTCATAATCGATCACCTCTCACAAATTAAATGTAATGTATTTTTTACCAATAGTAAAGTATTTTTTACATTTAGTATGAAATATATTACTAGGGATTATCTTTCTGTGCCGTTTTGTATGTACTTGTGTTTCTTCGTAAGTGTGGTTTATGGGGAATATTGGGGTAATTGTTCCGAAGTAATTTGATTATGAGGTATTATTAATTAAAAGACTTGTCTGGGAGGGTTGTTTATGAAAGTTTTATAAGGAATGTATGCTGGAAGGGCAGTCTAACGAGTGAGTATATTTTAGATGGTGAATATTCAGCAATAGCAACGTGGATTTGTCTTGTGCTCTTTTTATTAGTGTGCCTAAGTCAATTGAGAAAAAACATTGCTCACTATACATATATCAGTTGAAACCTAAGTATTGAGAGGTTATTGTGTTGTGATACAAAGAAATCGCAGAGCTAATAGGTCAAAACATCAATTAAAAGAACAAATGGGGGTGGGGGAAGATGAAGAAACAAATTAAAGAAAGCATTGATGAGTTAAATCAACAACAGTTACACCAAGAAAATTTTGTGAAGAGTACAAAACAATCAAGAACACTTCCTATTATTGCTACACTCTTCTTATCAGCAACAATTGTGATGTTTATAGTTACCCTATTACCAAAAGGGGCTGATTTCCAAAATGAAGTAGCAATAAGTATTGACAATAATCTAGATACAAATTTAATTCAAGAAGCAATGCAGGGCTATAAAGAAGAAGCGGTTATGGTAAAAAAGAACGGAACCGTTATCTTTTATGATGAAGGTGACATTCAATATTTAGAAGGAATGTTTCAACAAGCGGAGCAAATTCCTGGTATTGTTAATATGGCAACACCACAATATAAAGTTCGGCTAGGAGAGGATGGAGAGTTATTCTTTTTATGGTTTAATGAAGATCATTCTGCTACTTTAATGAAAAGCGAAGTTACGCATACCATTTATAAAATACAGTCTGCTGAAAAAATAGAAAAGATGTTGCAGGAGAGATTAGCACTTGCATAATTTATGGATGCTGTTGAATGGAAAACTGGGATGGTTAGCATGGCAAAACCATTTCAAAGGGCTCGGCTCAAGTTGGAAAAGTAATAGCAGATGGTCAATTGTGTGAATTTACAGTATCATAAATACTGATATATAGAATTAGAGAACTAAAGTAAAAAAGTGTTTGATCACTTAACTAAAGGATTGGTTTGAAGATGAGTATTTCGATGAAAGATGAGATTCTGAGAAAATTATTAGCGGCGAATGGAGAAGCGGTTTCTGGGCAAGAGTTAGCAGACGAATTGAATGTGTCGCGCACAGCCATCTGGAAACATATGCAGACATTGCAAGAAGAGGGCTATACATTTGAAACTGTGAAGAAAAAAGGCTATGTACTTACTGGTATACCAAATAGTTTAAGCCCGATGCAAATTGAACTGTTTTTAAATACTGAGCGCTTTGGTCGACACATTCATCATTTTGATGTGGTGGATTCCACACAAATAATTGCCCATAAGCTGGCACAAGAAGGCGCTCCTGACGGCACAATCGTCATTGGTGAAGAGCAAACTGCGGGTCGTGGTCGTATGGCGAGACCCTGGGAATCCGCACATGGAACAGGCATTTGGATGACTGTTATTGTGCGCCCAGATGTGACGCCGCAACAAGCATCTTCTTATACACTTGTCGTAGCAGTTGCTGTGACAAAAGCGATTAAGACCTTGTATAAAAACGTAGAGCCAGCCATTAAATGGCCAAATGATTTACTGATTAACGGCAAAAAGTGCACAGGTATTTTAACAGAAATGCAGGCAGAGGCTGACTGTGTACAAGCATTACTTGTGGGTATTGGCATTAATGCGAACCAAGTGGAAAGTGATTTCTCGCCGGAGATTGCTGAAATAGCGACATCTTTACGTCTAGCCGAAGGGGAAGAAATAAACCGTGCAGCACTTGTTGCGACAATTTTACAATACTTGGAGCAATACACGGAATTATTCGTGAACGAAGGCTTTGCTAGAATTAAAACGTTGTGGGAACAAGCATCATGTACAATTGGTCAACGTATCGAAGTGACAACATTACGTGAGCAATTTGAGGGTATCGCGAGTGGCATTACCGAGGAGGGTGTGTTACAGCTAACACAGGATAATGGTACTGTGAGAACGATTTATTCTGGAGATATTAGAATTATTTAAACGAAAAGAGGCTGGGACAAAACACTAACCTCAAAAATGAAAAGTCTCGAAAATTTTACGTTTAGTAAAATCTTCGAGGCTTTGTTTTTTAGTCTGCTTCGTAGCCGTTGTTCTCCGATACGGCGGACGCTTTCCGCGGGCACGGCTCCAGCCTTCTCCCTCGCTTCGCTCAGTCCGGGTGCTTCCGCTCGTGCTGTTCCCGCAGGAGTCGCCGCCTTCGCTCCGAACAACTAATGAAATACTTCTATTTCAATTAAATTTATTCATTATTTTAGGCATAAAAAAAGGACATCTTCTGATAAAATTTAAGTACCCCTACCCAAATTAACACAGAAAGAAGTGTCCTTATGTTTAAAGATTATAACATGAATCAACTCATTTTACCGCTAGATTTGGAAGTGAAATTACAAGAAAATGATATTGCCTTTTCAATCCACCATTTAGTTGAAAGTATTCCAACTGAAGCTTTCGCTCCCTTCATCCATCACACAGGTTGTCCATCGTACCATCCACGTATGATGCTTAAACTGATTTTATGTGGT